>JAYVKY010000163.1:0-3666 GCA_043767965.1 Pseudobdellovibrionaceae bacterium | reverse complement strand
AGGCATGATTGAAACTTCAGGGCTTATACCTTGAGTTCCGCCTTCGATTAAACCTGTTGCGCCAACAATACCCGCACAGTGCGTACCGTGCCCTGGGTTTTGTTGTGACGTTAAATCCATCGGATCTGCGTCGTTATCACGAAAGTCAAAACCAGCCACCATATTTGGTGCTAAATTTTTATGCTTGTAATCAACACCTGTGTCGATCACTGCTAATAAAACATTTCGAGAACCTTTATTTCCCGCACGCTTCCACGCCTGCTCTGCATTAACTTTTGTTAACGCATACTGAGTTTGCAAAGCTGCGACATCAACAGGTGTTGAGAATGCGTGTAATTTAAAATTCGGTACTACGTATTCAACGTTTTTATCTGCGTAAAAAGACGCAATTGCGCGAATTTTATTTTTTTCTGAAATATTTACTTTTAAAAGTTTTCCAGGTCTGTGAAGGCCAGTCACTTCGACGCCTAAGGCCTCTGTTTGCATAGCTATGATTTTGTTCACAGCTTGTTCAGTTTTATATTTAACTAAGTATTCAGCTGCACTTGCTGAAACCGTTAAACCCATTGCTAATGTAAATCCAAGAATAGCTTTTGCAGCCTTTTTTGTTTGAATCATATTCCCTCCATGTGAATAATTCTTCTTATTTTTTTGTTGGATGAACCAACTTTATTTTTAAAATTTAGTTCCAACTTGGAACTGCTTTTTTAATTTCATAAATCGTATCCCGATCAAATCTGATAAAAGTAGTAAATAATCCAGCTGACGCAGCTAGACTATGGTATTGTTTTGTTGAGGCAGTGAGAAATACACATTCAACTTATATATAGTTAAAAATTCACAATGACATAGAGCAAGAACTATAAACAGGAATTATACGGATGAATTATTTTGAAGTTTTTATTTTATCGCTGATCGAGGGCCTAACAGAGTTTATTCCCGTATCGTCGACAGGGCATTTAATTTTGGTAGGACATTTTTTACATTTGCAATCTACAGAATTTCAAAAAGCTTTCGATGTGATTATTCAATTCGGCGCTATCGCCGCCGTCATTTATTTATACCGTCGGCAGTTTTTAAAAATAGATATTACTTTTTACAAAAAACTTGTTATTGGCTTTATCCCTGCAGGGATTATCGGCTTTTTAATGAAAGACCTGATCGCAAGCCTGATGGAAAGCACAACCGTAGTGGCGTGGGCTTTGATTTTAGGCGGATTGGTTTTATTATTCATAGATTCAGTTTTTAAAAAGACAGCGCAAACTGAAGTTTCTTTTCTGGATTCTTTTAAAATCGGACTATTTCAGTGCTTAGCTCTGATCCCTGGTGTGTCAAGGTCCGCGGCCACGATTGTCGGTGGTCAAGTTATAGGACTGACAAAACAGTCCGCTACCGAGTTTTCATTTTTTTTGGCCGTGCCAACCATGGCAGCAGCTACACTTTATAAATTATGGAAAATTCGTCACCTGATTCAATCAGACCAAATTTTTCAACTGACGGCAGGCATTGTTTTGTCATTCATTTTCGCCGTATTTGCGATTCGATTTTTTATTTCAATTGTGAAAAAATATGGCTTTCGCTGGTTTGGAATTTACCGAATTTTTTTAGGCCTCGTTGTTTTACTTTTTTTAAAACCCTAGGAAAAATATATGAATATATTTGAAAACTCGGCCTCGTTGATCAGTGGCGAATTTGAACAAATCATGAATTCAGTTATCATCAGTGTTCCCAATTGGAAGTGGCTGTTTATAGTTTTAGGCTTTTCGTTTTTGTATTTAATTCGTGGTTTTTTAGAACTAGGAATTAAAAAAATAAAGCACAGTCAAACAAAAATCGTCCGAAAAAATGTTTTCTTAAGCAATTTTTTGGATTTAGAAATTGAAAAGGGCCTTAGCCTTATTCTGCTGGCTATGTGTGGAATGGTTCTGCTTGAAAATTTAGAGCTGACTGTTAATTTAGAAAAATATTTACTGATTCTAGGCAGACTTTTCTTGGCTTATAATGCAATACATCTTGTGTACTTAGCTGCTGAGGCCTTTGGTTTTGTCTTGAAATCTTGGTCGGCGACAACAGCTTCGCAAATTGATGACCAACTGGCCCCGTTAGTCACAAAAACATTAAAGGTCCTTGTCATAATCGTTGGCAGTCTGATCGTAATGCAAAATTTTGGCGTCAATGTGACGGCCTTACTTGCGGGGCTTGGCATTGGCGGTGTAGCTCTGGCTTTTGCTGCCCAAGATACCGTTTCAAATGTCTTTGGTACAATTACAATTTTATTAGATTCGCCCTTTAAGTTAGGCGACCGAGTCAAAATATTAGATGTGGACGGCGTCGTCGAAGAGGTCGGTTTTAGATCTACGCGAATTAGAACATTATATAATTCAGTAATCACTTTACCAAATTCGGTGGTTGCAAAAGAAAAAATTGATAACCTATCTGCACGCGAGAACATCTTTAGATTTCGCACAGTCTTGGGCTTTACATACAGCGCAACACAAGAACAAATTCAGAAATTTACAGAACATCTTAGATATTTTTTACGACAAGAAAAAGATGTCGACCAAGATCGCATCAGTATTTATTTTATTGATTTTGCAGAATCCTCAATGAATGTCTTAGTCAATTTTCATTATAAAACGACAGATGCTAGCTTAGAAACTGCGATCAATGAAAATTATTTATTTCAAATCAATAAGCTTGCGAATGATCAAAAGTTGTCGTTTGCCTATCCGACACGAACACTGGTCGTTGAAAACAAACCTATTTAAATTATTTTTTTAATGTTCGCAGAAAATCTAGAAATTTTTTGTAACTGACATAATGTAAATCAGATTCTTCACTCATGACTTGTACACGATTTTTAACTTTTTGATCTTCAACCAATGAACACATGATATGATGACTTTGTCCTAAATGATTCACGACGACTATAAAATAACCCGAAACCCAGTCCGGTATGACATCTTTAAAATAAATACCACCCTCTGACAAATCAACGGTCTTTGATACAAATCTTTGATTATGGCCTTCGATAATTACGCCAATTTCGATATCAATTCGCTCATGCAGCCTTGGCAGAAGAACCTTTTTGGGTTTAACAATGAAATACTCGGCCTCGGTCTCTTGTTGATGAATAATTTGAGGCTCTGGAAAATGATTTTTATTTTTTCCAGTATCTGTTATAAAATGACTGTGCTTCACAGAATCAAGCTTTTCCCATTGCTTTTCAGTTAAATGACAAACAGAAATTAATTTTAATTCATTCTGTGTCAACGAGTTCAGCAAAAGCTGAACCTCACGCTCATTCAGACCGTATAACGTCCATCCTTTTAGTGAATTATGAATTGCCCACATTGTTTATTTTTTCTGTTTTTTAATTTTTTCAGTTTCTAATTTAATTTTTGCAGCTTCTGCATTCGATCTAGCTGTTTCCATTTTAATTTTTGATTCCTCAGCTTGAGATTTTAATTTTTCATTTTCTGAAAACAATGTTGCCCGTTCTTTTTCTAAACTGGCAGCTTCTTTTTTATATTTTTCGATATCTGCTTCATTTCTTTTATACTCGGCAGATAATTGTGCCTGTGCCCTTTTCAGCTGTGCCATCTCGGTGTTCATTTGTGCTGACGATTTCTGGTAAGTGATGCGATCTTTATCAAGATGCTCCCG
>JAYVKY010000162.1:0-3966 GCA_043767965.1 Pseudobdellovibrionaceae bacterium | reverse complement strand
CAAAATGCACTTTTTTGTAACGAAATGAAATCGCTGAAACCAAAAGGCTTCATAAATTCAACCAAAGGATTAAACTCAAGACTAGACAATGATTCTAATTTTTTTCTAGTACGCGGATGTGTTGAAACTAAAATTCGATACTTATATTTGTCGGCTAATTGATTTAATGTATTTAAAAAATCTTTAAAGTTCTTTTCGCTATCAACATTTTCTTCACGATGGGCTGAGACTATAAAAAATTTATTCGGTGTCAGACCAAGATCTGTGACAACTTTTGATTTTTCAATCTTTGGTCCGTAATAATTTAAAACTTCTTTCATACATGAACCAGTTTTAATTATTTTCTCTGCAGGAATTCCTTCTGCAATCAAATAACGACGCGCATGTTCTGTCAGTGGCATATTGATATCACTGAGATGATCAACGATTTTACGGTTTAGTTCTTCAGGCACGCGCTGATCAAAACAACGATTGCCGGCTTCCATATGAAAAATTGGAATTCTTTTTTTCTTGGCTGAAATAACCGCAAGGCATGAATTCGTGTCACCGTACAAAAGCACAGCATCGGGCTTGACTTCATCAAGCAATTTATCTGTTTTCACTAAAACATTTGCGATGGTTTCGATTGCTGTTTGGCCGGCTGATTCTAGATAATAATCAGGCTTTCTAATTTCAAGATCTTTAAAAAAAACTTCATTCAGTTCATAATCATAATTTTGTCCGGTATGCACCAAGACATGTTCAGTGTGCTGATCAAGTGCGGCCATCACTCGGCTGAGTTTAATAATCTCTGGGCGCGTACCCACAATTGTCATCACTTTCATATTTTTTCCCTATCTTAAAAGTTCGCCGTCAGTTGATTGATTATCAATATCTAATAAATTATTTTTTTTCAGTAAATCAAAGGTTCCGTTGTAATCCAATACTGTATCGTCTGATGAATATTCTTTTTTCAAAAGCGGTATTGCTGGTTTTTCTACATTTTGTGACAGTTCTGGCAGCATCGATTGTATGACATAATAGCCAACTCGTTCGACAACATAAGGCGCCTCTTCATCAGAGACCATGATTTCGTACATTTTTTCACCGGGGCGAATACCTGTATTTTTAACTTCAATTTTACGATCACCAATCAGGGCTTTTGCGACATCTGTCATAAAACTGGCTGGCGCACGTGGAATAAATATTTCACCCGCTTTACCATGCTGTAAAGCTGCAAAAACCGTATCAACCGCTTGATTGAGTGTTAATAAAAATCGTGTCATGCGTGGATCTGTAATTGTGACAGGGCCCCCGCTTTTAATTTGATCATGAAATAACGGAATCACTGAACCCCTAGATGCCAATACATTTCCGTAACGCACACATAGAAATCGAGTTTTTGGATTTAAAACATTCCCGGATATAAAAATTCTTTCTTGAAGTGCTTTGGTCATCCCCATGGCATTTACGGGTTTACAGGCCTTATCTGTGCTGATGCCAATGACCGTTTGAACGGGGTAATTATTTTCTTGAATCGCGCGAATTATATTCGCAGCTCCTGTGCAATTTGTCAGAACTGCTTGATACGGAAAATACTCACACGATGGAACTTGCTTCAGTGCCGCTGCATTGACAACAATGTCCGCATCACGAACCGCCGAACACACGTCTGCATAATCACGAACATCACCAATTCGAAATTCCAACGTGTTTAAAAAATTTCGATACATGACAGCATCTGTCGTATTTTTATTATTTAAATATGAAACACGCATATCATGTTGTTTACCTTCATCGCGTGACATCACTATTAATTTTTTGGGGACACCTAATTCACCACTTAGAACTCTTTTAACAAAAGTTTTTCCCATCGAGCCAGTGCCGCCAGTAACCAGAATTGTTTTATTATGAAAATACATGCAAAACCTTCTTTAATTTGTGTAGCCTGTTGGGTCATTTTTTAAATCTAGAAGCATACTTGTCCAACTAGGCTTTATAAAATTTGTTTTTTGAATATACTTATCACAACATAAACTTTTGTCAGATTTTGTAGACTTATCATCAGCAATGAGTGTTTGGTTATCAAAAATTTGATTCGCCAACTGAAGCAGTTCAAATTTAGATATTTTCTCAGAGGCGATATGATATAATCCAAACAGATCTGGATGTTCTTTAATGATACGCAAGACTTCGTGCGCCAAAAAATGAGTTGTAACACCCGTATAATAAACTTCAGAGTATCCAGATATTTTTTTATTTTTCTGACTTAAGAACCATTCAAGTAATTCAGATTTATTAAAAATTTCTCTGCCTATTATTGAAAGTCTTAAAGTGAGTACGTTGGGATGAGACACCTCTCCTAAATATTTACTGCGCCCATAGACATCTGTAGCCGTTGGAAAGTCGTTTTCAACATAATTACCTTTTGAACCGTCAAATACACAATCTGTACTGAAGTGAATAAGTTTACATTTATTATTTTCGCACCATAACGATAAAACCTTTGGAAGATAGGAATTAATTGAATAATTTTTTTCAAGGGAAGAATTATCAGACTTTCTTAAAGTAACACCTGCACAATTGATAATAACTTGAGGGCTGACCTGATCAATAGCTGCTAAAATATCTTCTGTATTTTCAACGTCAGCATTTTCGATATAATGATACCTTGGCATAAAATCAAAATTTAAAAGTTCATTTTTGCTTCTACGAATAGTACCATAAACATTATTATTAAATTCGCTAGAGAGCACCTGAAACATTTTATGCCCCAGCATGCCCGAGGCTCCAATAATAATAATTTTCATAATCTATACTTTCTGAACATAAATATCTTTTTTCCCAAATCCCCTTTTTTTTAAAATTCTTAATGTGGCTCTCAAAGTATTATCAATCACACAGAAAATTCTTTTTATTGGCTGCTGAGGTCTTGCCATAAAAGAGGTTACATTATAGTAGCTGTCGCCAGTCGGGGATTGCTCTGAAAAATAATAATTTGAAACACAACATCGGGGAAGTGTATCATTTAAAACTTTGGATACTGAATGCCATGACGTTTTGTGTGTTTCCATTAAAACAAGCCGATTAAATTGACTGACTATGGTCACAGCATTTCTAACATCGATATCCCACAATTCTAAATTACCACCATTTTCTATTTTCCAATCTGGCGTTACGTAATACAATAAATTTAGTCTTCGGTATTTTTTTTGTTCTTGGTCATGTGAGTTGTCAATGTGCGGGTCTAAAAAATCATTTTTTCTCATCATACTCAACCCCCCTGCATAAAGCTGGCTATCGGGAAGCTGATGACTTAGACCTGTGATTTTTTCAACGCATTTAATAACTCGGCTATCCTGAAATGCAAATGTTGTTTCTTTCAATATAAGATCAAATTGATCATATTGTTTTGTAGTTAATTTACTTTCACGAAAACTATTTATTTCTCTCCAAGATGAGTTTAAAGGATCGAAATTCTGATAAATCTGATTCGCAACATTTACTGGTAACAGATTGTCGATTATGCAGAAACCAATTCCGTATTTCTCTTTGTTCTTTTTGTATTCATCAGAGGCTAAAGGTAATAGTTGTTCAAGCCTTGAAGTAATATGGTCTATAACTTGCTCTTTCATTATTGCTTCCCCAGTTGCATAAATATAAAATATATATTGATTTTTGTCAGTAATTACAATGATATCTATATGCATTATGCAAGAGCAATCATTGATTATATATGCTGTTAATATTCATACCGGTGGCGGCAAGATTTTACTTGATGAAATACTCATTCGTCAGGTTTTAGGCCCAATCAAGGCGGCCTTTGTCGATCAAAGATACAATTCATTACCCAATGCTGAGTTTTCTATTTTCTATTCAAAAAACACCTTTCTAGACCGTATTAAGGCTGAATATCGGTTGCACCAATTTATTAAAAATCTTCCTCAAAAAAATATTTACAAAGTTTTATTTTTTGGTAACTTGCCA
>JAYVKY010000161.1:0-2178 GCA_043767965.1 Pseudobdellovibrionaceae bacterium | reverse complement strand
TTTCGCCATTTTTCCAACGGTCAAATTCGATCTTATTATTTCTCCATTGAATATTTTCATACTGTGGACGAAAGCACTGATTAACCACATGTGGGTAGTGAAATAAAATTTGAATAAAAAAATCACGCCAAATTAATTCGCTCAACCAAATATCCGAATACTTTTCCCCTTCTTGGGCAAGCTCTCGCGGGCTGACTGTCCCAAACCGTAGATGTAACCCTAATTTCGAAGTGTGATCCAGCGCTGGGAAATCTCTTTTTTCGGCATACGATTTTAATATCTGTCTAGAAACCAGCGGGGCTGGATAATTATACTTTGCATCTACAAAATTCATTTCTTTCAAGCTCGGAATTGGCACTGGTAAACTTATTTTATGAAAATTCATTTCGTACAGATCAATAGGGTATGGTTTTAAATAAAATGGCGCAAGACTAGCTAACCATTTTTTTTTATATGGCGTGTAGATTGTATAAGGACTTCTCATGTCTGTTTGAATTTCATTTTTTTCAAAGATGACATGATCTTTGAAACTTTTAAATTCTATATTTTTAGATTTTGCCCAAATTTCAATTTTTTGATCTCGCGAAATAGCCAAAGGTTCATAATCATGATTTAAATAAATTGATTTAATTTTATAGTTTTCTGATAATTTTTTGAAGACTTCAGATGGCTTTCCATATTCAATTAAAAAATCTGATTTCTTATGATTAAGCTGTTCTTTCATGGCTGCCAAAGTCCGATGAATAAATGGAACCCTTAGATCTGAGCTTTCTAACTGCGCTAAAATTTCTTCGTCGAAAATAAATAATGGTAAAACATTTTGGTTGTTTTTAAGCGCCTCAAAAAGACCTGCATTGTCATAAAGTCTCAAATCGCGCCTAAACCAAAATATTGTTATCATGCATAAACTTTCATATTTCACAGTATATGTTACCGTATTTCAAATTATTTGAATAAAGTATAAACTAAGTCATGCCCGACAGCAGCAGTAAAATCGGTTTCAATGCACGTATTAACGCACAAAATGTTATTGATCCCAATTTTTTTTACCTCTAAATTGCTCGAGTGAACTCATTTTCTATTATTGTCTTAAGCTATAATCACCCCGACCTAACTGCGCGGTGCATTCAATCTATTTACAATTTAGATTATAAAGGCGAGATTTACTTGGCCCATAATGGCTCTTTAGAAAAACATATTGGCCAACTACAAACGGCTTTCCCCCACGTCACTCATTTGATTTCAAAAAATAATACGGGGTATTCTGGCGGAGCAAATTTTGCATTAAGCGAAGTTTTTAAAAAATATTACACTGTCTTATTTTTAACCAATGATACAGAGCTTCTTCAATTGCCAAAGATAATCCCAAATCATTTTTCATCCGTAAAAAGTTTAAAACGTCAGACTGAAAAAATTGATTCATTAGGCGGCTTAATTGATCTTAAAAACGGAAAACTTCTGCATCGAAAAGATGATATTGATATTTTTAATCAAAATCAATATATGCCCTATATTCCAGGCACAGCCTTTTGGCTTTCAAAAAATGTTTTTGAAATTCTGGAAGGGTTTGACGAGTCCTTTCATACTTACTGGGAAGATGTTGATTTCAGTTACCGCGCCCATTTGAACAAAATCATCATCCTTCATTCAAACGAAACACTGATTCGCCACAAGATTGGCAAAACTTGTCATAAAAATGATTTTTATACGTATTATTTATATCAACGAAATCGAAAAAAATTTATGCAAAAGCATCACTTAACGACACTTAGGTTTTGGTTTTTATTTTATAAAGATTTATTCAAAAACTGTAAATTTAGATTTAAAACAACATGGAAGATTCTTAATGACTAAAAAAATAACTCAAAAAAATATTTCAAATTTATTATTTACATTCTGGATTTATACAATCGTTGTGATTTTATGGGGTGCGTGGGTACGTATTTCACATTCTGGCAATGGCTGCGGTAACCATTGGCCCCTGTGTGGCGGTGAATTTGTTCCTAGCGGTACAAATGTGAAAACTTGGGTTGAATATTTACACCGCTTGATGAGCGGCCTATATGGGTTAATTGTTTTTTATTGTTTTTACGTTTTTAGAAAACCTGAATACTCAAAGACAACACGACGCCTAAGTTCTTTGATGCTCGTCTTTATGTTGATCGAGGCCGGTGTTGG
>JAYVKY010000160.1:0-4362 GCA_043767965.1 Pseudobdellovibrionaceae bacterium | reverse complement strand
TCTGATCGATGATGCTGTGTATGCAATTAGATCTTACGTTCAAAAAATTGATGCCGACCCAGCAGCGCTTGATGAAAAAGAATCACGTTTAAGTCAGATCCGTAAATTGCAAAAAAAACATGGTGAAGATTTAACATTAATGATTCAGTATTTTGACCACATGAAGTCTGAAATTTTGAATCTAGAAAATTCAGACCAACATATTTTAGAACTTAAAAAGGAGTCTAGCCTTCTAGAGCTAGAACTGAAAAAAATAGCTGAAGATCTGCATCAGTTCAGAATAAAATTTTCAAAAAAATTAACAGCTAATGTAAATTTAGAACTTGAAGATTTAAATATGAAAGGGGTTACCTTTAATATTCATATCGAAAAATTATCTGAACTTTCACCCACAGGCCTCAGTGACATCGAATTTTTATCGCAAACCTCATTAAAAGATCCCCAGCGCCCGATCGCTAAAGTCGCCTCTGGTGGTGAACTTTCAAGAATTTTGTTGGCACTTAAAAAATCCGTGGGGTCTGCCAACGGTAAAACAGAAATGCCACGGACCTATTTATTTGATGAGGTCGATACTGGCGTTTCGGGCAACACCGCCGAAAAAGTAGGACGTAAATTAAAAGAAATTGCAAAGGGGCAACAAGTCATTTGCGTGACACATTTACCACAAGTAGCAGCTTGTGGCGACGTACATTTTTCAATTCAAAAATCGACCCGAAAAGATCAAGCAATTATGTCTGTTGTCGAGCTTCAGAAAAAGGAACGCATCGATGAAATTGCAAGATTAATTTCAGGCGAAAAAATTTCAAAAACCTCATTAGCACATGCGGAACAATTATTGAAAGAAAGCCTTTAGCTTTACGAAGTGAAAGTAATGATAAATAAATTTACCGCAATAATTTTTTTTATGTCGCTTAATATGTCACTTAAAGTATTTTCTGGCGAAAGTTTATTCTATCTCAAAACCTACGAAGAAAATAAATCTGATTTTATTAAAATTGCAGGTAAAAATATTTATCAAAATTGGGCCTTGAAAAACGACCTTGAATTGACGACAGATTTGGCGTTGTATAATAACAAATCTGAAAATCTAATTGTTGTCTCGTCAGGGTTACATGGCATCGAAGGTTTTGCGGGCTCAAGCCTGCAAAGAAATCTAATGCAGACCTTAAACAAAACTAAAGATCTTAAGGTTGATGTCATGTTGATTCATGCGCTAAATCCATGGGGAATGAAAAACAATCGACGCGTGGACAAGCAAAATATCGACTTAAATCGAAATTTTGCTTATGATCAAACACTTTATCAAACAAAAAATGAAGACTATCTAAAAATTAGTTCTTTTTTAAATCCAAATGAAAAAATCAAACTGCATACTTTGCAAAAATTAAATTTTTTTTTCGAATCAATTCACTTAATATTTCAATACGGACTAGATTCACTACGTAAATCAATTTTACGGGGGCAATACACAGAAAAAAATGGTCTATATTTTGGTGGAAATACAACAAGTGACCTTCAAAACAACATCGACAATTTAATTCAGAACACATTCATTAAATATAAAAAAATTATTTGGATTGATCTTCATACTGGCTATGGCGAAAAAAATAGGCTTCATATTTTATCAAATAATTCAAATTCTGAAGCAGGCGAGAAAATTTCAAAGCTATTTAAAAACAAGTCAGTTGATTTTGGCGATCAGAAAAAATTTTACAAAGCTAACGGTGATCTGTGTGACTATTTAAATTCAAAATCTACGGTGGCTCATGAAATGATAGCCCTTGTTTTTGAATACGGTACCATGGACAGTCAAAAAACCTTAGGTTCTATCGAGTCGCTCAGGCGCATGGTTATTGAAAATCAAGGTTTTCATCATGGTTACGATGACACAGATTCGAAAAATGAAACTGAAAAATTATTTCGGGATATGTTTTTTCCGCAAGATCCAGAATGGCGAAATTCAGTCCATCAACAGACAGATGCATTAATCTATCCTCTGCTTGGATTATAATGATAGGCTTTCGTCGAGCACGACATCAGTCTGTAATTGCCTGTGCTATTTGAAGGAATGCAAAATTTGCTCTAAAATAAAAATATACTTAAAACTTAATTTATAACTTAACCAAGGATGGTTTATGAGATTCAAAATACTTTCGATTCTGACGGTTGCAACATTTGTTTTGTTTTCAGTAAATTCTGAAGCTGCGAAAAAACGTGGCGGCAAAGGTGCCTTTGCCGGCGGGTCATTGTCTGTGGGACTGGGTTACGGATTTTCAACAGCAGAGCAGTCTGGCATTAATGACATTATTAAAAATGCGAAGTCGAGCAATCAAGCTACAACAAGCGAGTTAAAATCTGCCAGCGAGTACAGCGTTCAAGGTTCGTTTCGCTTTTCAAACGGTTACGTCGCTATTCAATTACGTCCGTCTTGGTTTCAGCAATACGAAAGTGGTTCGGGCACTGCTGGCTCTTACAGCTATAACCTAAATGGATTTACTGTTTTCCCACTCGTTCGACTGATTCCTTTAAGTAATGATTTGATCGATTTTTATATTCAAGCTGGCCTAGGATATGGAAAACTAAGCGGTGATATGACGAATGGTCCATCGAAAATATCATTCACTGGCTCAAATTTTGGATTGCAAGCTGGCTTGGGCGCTGATTTTTGTTTTGTGCCCGATCATTGCATCGGCATTGAAGGGAATTATAAATATTTACCTATTCAACGAAACATAACGACAGCTTCAAGCGGAGTTGCTGGCAATGGAATATCACAATCAACAATTGACCAAGAGTTGGAAGTGAACGGCAGCGATATGGCGACCACATTCTCTGGTATCTCAGGAACAGTTTCATATACTTACAATTTTTAGTTTTTTAAAAGATCTTCGATCAAAATCATTTCGACATTGCCGCCCTGGATCATCAAGGCACGCGGGCGATCAAGCCAAGTACCTAGATTCACTGATCGCACGGGCCCATGGTTTGATTGAAAAGTAAAATCATCGACAACATGCATGTGCCCTGTAATTAAAATATCAAATTCTTTTTGTTTATGCACTTTCTGTGCATACGACCGAATCCACTGCCTGATCTGTTGAACATTTTTAACAGCATAATGAGCTGTTTTTTTTCGACTTTTAGAGCTGATCGTTTCACCAAACCATTTTAGGAAAAATCCAGGCAGGATGTGGCCTATAGGTTCAACCCAAGGTCTACGAATAGTTTCGCGATATTTTAGATAGGCCTTATCATTCGGATTAATATAATCACCGTGTTCTAAACGAACTTTATATTCGCCGATTTTAAAGTAAGCTTCGTTCTCGAAGACAGGAATACCAAATTTTTTTGTCCAGAAAACATCAATATGAAAATCGTGATTGCCTTCAAAGTAAAAAACTTTGCCACCGCCGTCTAAAAATTTTTGTATTTCTGAAATTAAAACAGCGTAATGATTTTGAAATGCACGGCCATCTGAAACCCAAAAGTCAAAAACATCGCCTAATAAATACAACTGATGTTTTGATGGGTTTAGGTTCAGAAAAAACAAAAAACGAAGCAGAATATTTCCACTTCGTTCGTTGATATCTTTAATATGTAAATCTGAAATAAACCAGTGTTGAACACTCATTTTTAATTTTCAAATCTAGCTTTGTAAATCAAAGCCTTGTTTTTTTCTGATGAAGGCAGGAACTTCTAAAATATCACGAGCCATTTTACGGGCGTCTTCCATCTGCTGCTGATTCAAACGCTCTTCGTCCATCATTGTTAATTGTTCAGGGTGTATCGCTTTTTCTTCAGCCATAGTTGTTTGTGATTCGCGAAATGCTTTTGCTTTTGCCATCAATAAATCACGCGCGGTTTGTGCCGTCGAAGTCGGTTCGACTGTATTCATTTCCTGAGTTTTTAATGGTGATACCGCTGTTGAAAAATCTTGTGCTACCGGAGTTTCAAAATGAATATCTGCCGTCGGCGGCAAAGATGGTGTCGCATAAACTTCTGTGTTTTCTTCTGCAGCAAAGGCGTGAACAGTTTCTTGAACATCATGCATTGGTGGCAAAACATTTGTTGATACCGGAGCCGTCACCGGTGGTGTCATCGCATTAGAATTTTGGCCTGTTTGCATTTGTTGTAACTGCATCATCATTTGCATGATTTGTTCTTGAGTCATCTGAGAATTCATTTGAAAAACTGGTGATACTTGCGGAGCTGTTTGTTGAACCGCAGGCTGAAAAACTGGCGCTTGCAAAGGCGCTGTCGTCTGAGTTGGCTGTTGTGGTAAATCAAAAGTTAAAGTCGGCCCAGATAAAAAATTTTGCATACTTTGAAAACCCGTTAACGAATCTTTTTTCTCTTCACGAG
>JAYVKY010000159.1:0-13854 GCA_043767965.1 Pseudobdellovibrionaceae bacterium | reverse complement strand
GATCATACGGGCTTTTTCAAACGAATTTCATTGGATTTAAGCTCAATATCATTTGGCAGCGTGATCAGATCACCGCGTGGTAAAATTTGAGCTTTAAGGTCTTTGTGCATCCAAGTTAAAAATTCGCGCTCTGGCCCACGGCAGGCTAGCTGTCTGGTTTTGCCTTTTTCATCCAAGGAGTCTCCAGTTAATCTGATTTTATTTTTAAAATCATAATTTGGTTTTTCTTTGCGGGCCAATAGATAACTGGTTGTGATCGTTTTATTTTTAAAAGGTAAATTTTGTTCAAGCTGCAAAAACCAAGCGGGTGCTTTGACATGAACACGGTCGTGACACCAGTCGCTGTTTGATTTTTCTAAAAGTGGGCAGTCTGATTGATGAATACACGGAGCCCAAATTGTGTAGCCTTCAGAAATTAATTTTTTACGTAATTCTAAAAGTTTTCGGCCGTCTTGTTTTGTGGCGGGTTCTAAAATCATCAGAGCTTCGAATTGATTCCAGCCATCAGGCATCGAATCCATTTCAGTTAATGAATAAGAAAATGTCAGCAATGTTTTTTTGATGTCTGAGTTTATTTTCTTTAAATTTAATTCTGATGTCATCTGTGGATTTTTAAGCTGTGTGTGCAGGTCTTGAAAATCTTTGATGGCAGCTGTTGATTTTTCAATCAAATATTGATTTTTCAACTGCATATTTATTTTTAAATTTTTAGCCAATGCAAAACTGGCAGTGCCAGGGCCAGCACCCCAGTCGATTGTGGTTTCAATATTTTTGAAAAAATCAACTTCAAGGCCGCGCTTGATGACGTGTTCTACGCGCAAGTAATTCAGTGGTAAATAATAAAACCGGTATGCTTGCTTGCAATAATTTTCAGACCACGGTGTTTGATCTTGAGGGTGGTCGATAAAAAAGTCTGAAAGTTTCAAGACCTGTTCGGCTAAAACTTTCAGGCTTACTTTTTGATTTGAACTTTCATTGGGGTCTATAAACATTCATGTATCTTAGAGCTGGCACTGACGAACGCAAGACTGATTCGTCATTTGAATGCGCGGCGCAAGGCATTCGGCTTTCCCATTATGACGAATAATGCCCCAATCAGCATTTGAGGGCTTAACGGATGTATTCTTGAAGTAAGCATTGCATGCAGATTTGGCCATTTCGTTAAATAAAATTCGCATTTTACCAGTGGCGCCTTGTTCGGCCAAATAATCGCGCGCTATAAATTTATTTATACCAATTCCATTTTTGCTGGGACTGCTTTGGCTGATCGTAAAATCAAAACCTGATATGTCGATATTTGCACATTGCGTGGCGTTTGAAAGTTTTTTGATACCAAAGGGGTCTGCGCCCACTTTGTCGATCATAATAACGTGACCACGAACGCCAGCAATATCGCCTGGCTTGATAGTCTCACTGTGGTTCATTGTGATGTTATTAAAACATAAAAACCCAGATGTTTTTGCATCGATAAATTTTTGTGAATTTTGTCTGATGTAAATGGCTTTGTTATCAATGCCTGGCTTGTATCTGAAGCCAGAGGCAGCTATCGCTGAAGACACATAGGCCGAACAATCAACACCCAATGCGCCAGAGCCAGAACCTACGTTTTTAAAAAAATTTATAGTATTATTTGTAATGCTGGGTTCGCCGCCGTAATCGTAAATTAAGGGATTGGATCTGACATTAAAGCAGCCATTTTGTAATCCAGCTGCAACTTTAATATAAGGGTGGGTGTTCTGAACAGATTTTAAATCACTGACTTCGCGAACACCACCAATTCCGTCGGCGTGTGTGCCCACGCGTTGGATTCCGACAACGTCTGGCGTGGTTGAAGAGACCTCAGGAATTTGCAATGTTTGACAACTTTGGTAGGCCGTTGAAAATACATTGTTTTGACCCGCTATCATTCGAGACTGTGCATCCACTGGATTTGCTATTGGCGCTGCGGCTGATACGGGAACATGATTTTGACACTGAATATTTAAATCGTTCGAAAGCGCAGTCACCTTAGAGAACTGTTTTGATATTTTTGAATTCAATTGAATATTTTTATTTACCGAAGAGTCTTGCATTTCCAGTTCGATCAAAGTTTGCAAGTGTTCTTTTGTGGATTGAATATTTTTTATTTGTTTAGATTCGATAATCAGCAAATCAAATATCGTATAAAATTCTTTTTTGAATTCAGATATTTTTTCTGAATCAGTTATTTTTTGATTCTGCGTAAGAAGATCGATTTGTATCGATAGCTCACGTTTTAAATCAGAAAGATCGGGTGCGATCTTTTCTTGATCAAGATAGGCATACATTGAATCAAAAACTTTGCTCTTAAAATTGTCACAGCCTACAGATTCTGTTGCCGTGATCGAAGACTGAGTCATCATTGAAGTGTTCTTCATACACCCCGTGAAGGCTGATATTAAAATAAGAACTGATATTTTGAAAACTGATTTTGACGCCATAAAGACCTCTTTTCAGAGATCTATTCGGGTCGGGTCGAACAAGGCTTTAGGTCTTTATTTTTTATTTTGGCAATTGACGATTTCTAGACTGAAGAATTTATTTTAACTGTATTCATGCAGTTAAAATACTGACATTGGTCGAGCAAGCAAGACTTCTGGGCAGGACAATTTACTTTAGGAATGGCAACCTCAATGTGCTGCGCATAGCTTACTGGGCGCGGACCCCAGCGTTTTGGGTGGTGCACTTTGATGGGTGAATAAATTGCTGAAATATTTTTACCAAGACTTGCGCTGATGTGAACAATGCCGGTGCTTGGTGCAATAATTTTTTCAGAAAAATAAATAATTTCAACCAATTGTTTTAGGTTCAGTTTTGATTGCAGCCAACAAACTTGCGGATGATTTTGAAAAATGCTTTTTATTTTTGTCAGGTAGGGCGCATCATTATCAGTCCCGGTGATGACGATTTTTTTATTTTGTTGAATGTGTTTTTGAATTTCTAAGATATATTGATCTTGTGACCAGTTTAAGGCTGAGCCCATCATGCCTGGGTGAATAACTATATAATTATTTAAGTCGTATTGTTCAAGCACCGCAGAAGAGTCTGGTTTTTGAAATTTGAAAACCAGATTTTCCGATTTAACTGGCATAGGGCCAGTTATTTTTAATACCAAATCAAGATTATATTCAAACTCGTGCTTGATGGCATCAGATCGTTTTTGCCTAAGTCCAGCATTTAAAAATAGAAAGCTATGCCATTGGCTGAGGACACCAATTCGTTTTGAGATACGATGTTTAAATAATTCATAATTAACCCACCAAGGGCACTGAAAGCTAACTGCAATATCGAATTTTTCTGTTGTTAGAAAACGAGAAAATATTTTTTTTGATTCTTGGGTATTATTTTTATCAATTTCAAAATATTTAATTTTTTTTTCAGACAAATCAAGTAATTGACCAAGGCCCTTTTGGACAATCCAAGTACAGTCATAGACATTTGAATCAAGAATTTGATCTGCTGGCAATGTGCAGATCAAATCACCAATTTTGTCCAGTCGTATAAGTAGAATCTTTTTTTTCAAAATAACATCGACTTTTATTTATAATCTTCAAGTGGTGGGCATGAGCAGACGATATTCTTGTCACCGAAGGCATTATCGACACGGCTAACGGGTGGCCAATATTTATTCGTCCGCACCCAATTCAGCGGGTACGCAGCTTTATCGCGTGTATAGGTGGCTTTCCAATCTGAACTCATTAAAACGCGTGCCGTATGCGGAGAATTCTTAATCACGTCAGGGCATTCATCAGCTTCAAGTCGAATTTGAATCATTGCTTCGCAAAAGCGATCTAATTCTTTTTTTGACTCTGATTCTGTGGGCTCAATCATCAAGGTACCAATCACGGGCCAAGACATCGTCGGCGCGTGAAAGCCAAAATCCATCAAGCGTTTTGCAATATCTGTCACATCAATTTCATGTGATTTTTTAAGAGGCCGTATATCAATAATACATTCATGAGCAACAAGACCTTCGCGCCCTTTGTAGACAATTGGGTAATACGGAGCTAATTTTTTTGCGATGTAATTTGCATTTAATATGCTGACCAGTGTGGCCTGTCTGAGGCCAACTGTGCCCATCATTGTAATATAGCTCCAAGAGATCGGCAAAATACTGGCGCTACCCCAAGGTGCTGATGTCGTTGATGAAACTCCTGTGGCGGGACCAGATTCTTTGACAGTGGATTGTCGTGGTAAAAATGCGGCCAAATGAGGGCCTACACCGATGGGGCCAACGCCGGGGCCGCCACCACCATGTGGTATTGCAAATGTCTTATGTAAATTCATATGTGAAACATCCGGCCCAAATTTTCCGGGGCTGGCCACACCAACGAGTGCATTTAAATTTGCACCATCCATATAAACTTGACCGCCATATTTGTGGATTGTATCGCAAATCAATGTGATGTCTTCTTCAAAAACCCCATGCGTTGATGGGTAAGTCACCATCAGTGCTGCTAAATTATTTTTATGCAGTTCGGCCTTTGACTGTAAATCTGCGATATCAACGTTACCGTTCATATCACAGTTGATAACAACAACTTGAAAACCAGCCATGACAGCACTTGCTGGGTTTGTACCGTGGGCGGACGATGGGATCAAACAAATATTTCTGTTTGATTCTTTGCGAGATTTAAAATATTCGCGAATAACCAAAAGCCCTGCATATTCACCTTGGGCTCCAGAATTGGGTTGTAAAGAAACAGCCTCAAAACCAGTGATCGCACAAAGCTTACTTTCAAGGTCTTTGATTAGATTCAGATAGCCTTTTGTTTGCGTCATCGGAGCATAAGGGTGAATTTTATTTACTTCAGGCCAAGATACCGGAATTAATTCAGTGGCCGCATTTAATTTCATTGTGCAAGAACCTAAAGGAATCATTGAATGTGTTAATGTCACATCTTTATTTTGTAAGAAATGAATGTAGCGCATCAATTCGGTTTCCGAGTGATAAGAATTAAAGGTTGCATGAGTTAAGTAGGGACTTTTTCGGATAAAATTTTGCGGCCAATTATTTTTTAAATTTTTCTCTAGATCTGAAATTGTAAAAGTTAGATCTTTTTCAAGGTTGAATGATTTTAAAATGTCTTCAATAGTTTTTAAGTCTGTTGTCTCGTTCAACGAAAAACCAATGCCGTCATCGTAAATTCTGAAATTGATCTCAAATTTTTCGGCGACGGATACAATATTTACGATTTGGTCCGTTTTGATTTTTAAAGTATCGAAATAATTTTCAGACGATATCATAAAACCTAATTTTGTAAGGCCAGCGGCTGCAAGTTGTGTTAATTTGTGAATACGTAAGGCGATCTTTTTCAAACCTTCGGGTCCATGATAAACACCGTACATCGCTGCCATATTGGCTAGTAAAACCTGAGCTGTGCAAATATTTGATGTCGCTTTTTCGCGACGGATATGTTGTTCGCGTGTTTGCAAAGTGAGTCGTAGTGCTTTGTTACCTTGACTGTCAACAGAGACGCCGACAAGTCGACCGGGCAAAGTTCTTTTGTATAAATCTTTGGTTGCCAAAAAGGCAGCATGTGGGCCGCCGTAACCGAGTGGTACTCCGAAGCGTTGCGAGTTGCCGACGACAATATCAGCCCCCCATTCGCCAGGTGGGGTTAAAAGTGTTAATGCCAATAGATCCGCAGAAGCTATCACAAGAGCACCGTGCTGATGAATTTTTTCTGTGATGGATTTATAATCGTCAACTGATCCGGTTGTTGTTGGGTATTGAAATAAAACTGCAAAAATTTCTTTTGAAGAATAATCAAAGGTCTCTGGGGTAGTGACAATCATTTCTAGATTTAAGGGTTCAGACCTTGTTTTTAAAACCTCGATCACATGCTGGTGCATATCTGGGTGTACCAAAAAAGCATTTGCAGCATTTTTTTTACAAAGCGAGTGAGCCATAAATAGCGCTTCGGCAGCAGCGGTGCCTTCATCTAACAAAGACGCATTTGAAATTTCCATTCCAGTCAGATCAGAAACCATTGTTTGAAAATTCAAAAGACTTTCTAATCGGCCTTGTGATATTTCTGGTTGGTAAGGTGTATAAGCCGTATACCAGACAGGATTCTCAAAGACATTTCTAAGTATCGGTGACGGAGTAATTGTATCGTGATAGCCTAAACCAATTAAAGATCTAAAAATTTTATTTTCAGACATCATTTTTTTAAATTGAGTTAGAATTTCGTGCTCAGAAATGCCATGACCAATATTCATAGGCTGAGTTGAATAGATTGTTTTGGGAACAATCTTTGTGATCATTTCGTCAAAGCTTTGAAAGCCCAGTTCGTTTAACATTAGTGTTTGTTCGGATTCGCTGGGCCCAATATGACGCTTTTGGAATTCATTGTTTGTTTGTAATGAAGAAAGAGTAGAGTTTAAATTCATAGAAAGCCTCGCTGTAAAGAGAGAAATAATCAGTTTATTATGACAAAAGGCTAGCACCCAGCAAGCCTTTTGAGGAGCACTAAACAGCATGTCATAATTTGCTATCACTTTTTTTAAATTCTTATAAAATATTTTTATGGGGTATTTATAATGAAGCTATTGAAAATGCTATTAATTTTGGCCATCTTTTCTTTGTTTTCGTGTGTTAGTGTAACTTCACGACGACCTTCAGCATCTACCAACTCCTGTTCGATTGACGAAAATTACCCTCGACTTTTTAACGTGATTGAAAATAACTCCAAACAAATCACTGTACAGTTAGGTTCATTCGCAAATTTTTTTAAGTTTTCTGATTCGACCTATGCATTTAAAGTCATTTTTAAGGGCTCGAAAGAAAATAATAACCAACAGCAGGTGGTTATTTCAGAAGGAAGAATTAGCGAAAATGGCACAATTCTGAAAATACCTGTGAGTAAGACGGGCGTGTATCTATTCTTAATTTCTGAAAATGAAAATGCTGACCCAGTTTGGAAGCAAAAAGTTTTTGCCGTAGCCCCTGCTGAAGATACTTTGACTGAGGAAACGAAAAATACTTTAGCTGAAAAGTTCGCCCCCATTGTGCAATTTCATAAAGACGAAAAATACAGTCCTGTTAGTTTTGAGTATCTTTTGAATGAGGTTGATACAGATCAAAAATTGCAGGAAGAACCTTTTGTATTAAAAGCAAAAAAAACAAAAGGCATATTTTCTTTTTTTTTAAAACCATCATTGAATGTTAATTTTCATTTTAAAGATATTCGAAAAATTTTACCTTATTATGGCCATACTGATGCGGTCTTGAAATCAGGTTTATCCGATTCATTTCAGACGCAACTTGTGGGTCGTTATGGTGAAAGCCATAAGACCGTGTACTATTCAGTTTTTGAAAATAAAAAATGGAATGAAATTTATATCAACTATCATTTCTTCTATTCGTTTGATCCCAAAAATAGTACAGAAGAAAAAATGGCTATAGCCTCACATATCTTTGACCGCGAAAGCATTACTGTTGTACTGCGTGGGACGACACAAGACCCGCTATCTGTTTTCTTTGGGGCCCATTTAGCCACACAGACATTGGCGCAATTGAATACTGACGATAGTGTCATTCAAGAGTGGAAAACTGGTCGCGTTTTTGTAAATTGGCCCGAAGTTCTTAAAAACGGGAATCATCTTATAGCTGCTGCGGCCTTGGGATCGCATGCGATGTATCCAGTGTCGGGAAATTATTCAGTGATGCTGGGGCAGATTAAAATTTTACGCGAGCCCGCCGGCGGAGGAGATTATATTTATTCAGCGGCCAGCGAAAGTCAAGAACAGTTCAAAAATTCAAAACCTTATATTCTGCAAAGTTTAAACTTAAAAGCTGTCACAAGTGATTGTAACAATGCAGATAATATTTTAGCATTTTCAGGATCAACAGTTGATGTTTTGGGGCCAGCAAATGCAACATTTCCGCCATTTACTGACCGCGAAGAAGATTACTTTAGTTATGCTGACCCGAATGCACCCATGTTTGAAATGCCAAAAAAATAGATCAGCAATAAAGAATTGAATTTAGGACTAAGCCTTACGAACGGCTTTTTTCTTAACAACTTTTTTCTTCGGTGCAGTTTTTTTAATTGTCGTCTTTTTTGCTGAAAACTGAGCTGTCTTTGCCTTGATTGTCTTTTCAATGTGGGCGCGTTGAATTTTCGCCTTCTTCTTATAGCTTTCTAGATTTTTTTCAACTTCGCTAGCAGTCTTTTTAACTTTAGAGATAACTACGTTCACTTCTTTTTGAAGTTGCTTTTCTTTAGCCGAAACTTTTCTCATCAGATCTTTATATTTCTTTACAGCGTCATTTGTATTTAATTTTTGTAATTTAGTTTGAATTTCAATCGTTGCGGATTGAACTTCATCGATTACTTTTTTTACATTCGGTGTTGCCGAAATTTTTTGAATCATTGATTTAATTTTGTTTAAGGTCATAAATTCTCCTTTGAATTTTGTTTCTCTTGCTCAATGCTGTTATATTCAGTTTTTTAGAAAATCACAATGTAAAGTTGAAATTCTCGATTAAAGCACCCGGAACCTTCAAAACACCTAGCGATCGTTTCATATAGGTCGCCGTATCGACAAATATTTCTTGATGACTTGAAAAATTAATTAACCCAGCCCCAAAGATATTAAAAATGGTTTCGTCGAATCTGAGATCAGAAATAGGCCCAATAATTTCACCGTTTTCAACCCAGAAGCATGCATATCTGGTCATTCCCGTAAGGCGTGCAGTTTGTATATCGCTCCAGTTAATATAATGAAGATTCGACAAGTAAAGGCCGGTTCCTAATTTTTTCAAGATTTCGCTTTGGTCTAGAGTACCAGCTCTAACTTCGGGGGATCTGAGCATTTCATCTGAACTGGCTTGATTTGAAACCAAATTGTATTCTTTAGCTGTTGCCGTACTTGTTAAGAAATTTTTAAGATTTCCATTTTCAATTAACATAATCTCTGGTGCTGAAATCTCGCCAATAGCGTTAAATAATGGGCTTAGGCCCAAATTAAAGTTCTCAAATAAAGTAAATTTTTCAGACAGAGTCCTTGTATTGTCTTTTAATTTTTTTAGCGGAGCACGCCCTTGATTATATCTGGCTTGACTGAGCCCGCCCCATGCCATTGTCCCTAAAATTTCCGCGACGGCCATAGGTTCTAGATAAACACGGTACTGACCACGCGGAACATGAACAGTCGATCGATCGAGTAGGCTGAGTTTATTTTTTGTCTGTGTAGCTATTGCAGAAAAATGATCTAAGTTAAAAGTTTCTGCGGAATAAAAACCTTTGGCTGCTTTGGGACCATTGTATAATGAATAATCAAAGAAAAAATAATCAGTTTCAAAATAATGAAACTGCCCTTTTGAATTAATTGATGCTTTTCGTAATGGGCCCGAACACCATAGCCCAGCAAGATCTGAATTTGAAAATAAATCTGAAATCATTTTGGGAATTTCTTCATCTGAAGGTCGGTCTATTTTTTTAATGGTTTCCGATTGCCCATGGTTTGTTAAGGGGACAAACTTAGGGTTTGCATCAATCAAAAGTAAATCAGCTCGCGCCTGTGTTAACAGGCTAACAGCAAAAGCCAGATCTGACTCTAGATTTAAAGTCAAATTGAAACACGAATGAATCACTTTGTATTCAGTTTGAAGTGTTAATATGATTTCATGCTGTGAAACAGTTGTATTTTGTCTGACTTTTGAGCCGTTAAATCTTAAAAACAGGCTATCTTCGGAATGCAGAAAAAGAGCCAGCTCTTCATTAGGTAAAAGTTTTTGAAAAATGAGACCTGAAAATTCTTTAAGATAATTTTTAATATTAACCACCAAAGACCTCGACATTTTTAAATAGTGCATACGGTGACGAATGGCCAACCCGAATAATTTGACTGGGTTCACCCTTACCACAGTAGGGTGAACCGTAGGTTTCAACACTGTCGGGTTTTGTTAGGCCTGCCAATGAATTCCAAAACGGGATTGTCACGGATCTGTAATTTGGATTTTTCAAAGTTTTTGTGATTTTCCCATTTTCAATTAATTTTCCGTATTCGCAACCGAATTGAAATTTTCGGCGATAATCATCAATTGACCATGAGCGATTCGAAAACATGATGACGCCACGAGAAACTTTTGAAACCATTTCTGACAAACTGTCATCGCCACCCAATAGATTAATATTCGCCATCCTGTCTATGGGAGCGCGGTTCCACGAGCTTGATCTTGCGTTGGCAACACCCGACAAGCCAGATCTGATTTGGCTTTCTAAACTGCCCAGGCCTACTTGTAAAATTCCATCTTTAATTAAATATTTTTTCTCTGCAGGGTTGCCGATTTCATCAAACATGTAACTGGCTAATTCATTTTTAACAGTAGGATCAAAAGTCACATTCATCATAGTGCTTCCGTATTGCAGCTTTCCGAAGTCACTCGGTTGTATAAAGCTCCATCCGGCAAAATTTCTTTCGTCGCCAAGAATGCGATCAAGCTCTAAGGGATGTCCAATGGACTCGTGAATTTGTAAAAGCATTTGATCAGGTGCTAAAATTAAATCACAGGTTTCAGTCGGGCAATTTTCAGCCGTTAATAATTCAAGAGCCTCTTTTGCTATTTGGTCACAATTTATCAAAGCTGTATCAAGATTAAAATATTCAGCTCCGATTTGCAGGCAATTACCACGCCCACCATGAAGTGTTCGGGTTTGAGTTTCTAATCCACGTTGTGCTGTCGCCGACATGGAATTGACGACGATATTAAAATTTTGCCGAAAATCAGCACCATTAGAGGATAAATATCTTTGATCACATTCTATGACCATGGCATCGGATGTGGCGGTGATAATCTCATCGGATAATTTTAATTTCAGCGAAGTTTTTTTTAAAAAATCATAAATTTCTGCAGTTGATATTTGATCGAGAGGTTTTTGCCTCGCAGAGATATATTTGCCCTTTGAAGGTGGGCGAATTGTCTGATCAAATTTGTAGACTGAATTTTTTGAGCTGATTTCCGTCATTTTGATAGCTTGTAAAAATGCAGACCTTAAGCCCTCGGGTGTCAGCACGCATGTTGCCCCGTAACCGATATGGCCATTTTTCATAACCTCAATAAGCAATCCACAATCATCAAAAGCGGTGATATCATCGGGTTTGCCATTTCTGACGGATAAATCACGAGTATGTTCATGGATCAATTTGAAAGCCACAAAGTCCGCACTTGATTGATATTTTTTAAATTCGGATTCAAAAAAAATAAGGTATTTATTTTCTGTTTGCATAGAATGAACTTATAAGCGATCTTTTTAAAATGAGCAAAAGAAGAGACGAATATTTACAAAATCATTGGTCAAAATATCCTGAATCTTCGCGAGGGGCCTTAAAGTTAGGCCGTGTGTATCAATTACGTCTAGGCACGCAAAATTTATCAGATTTGAAAGCTAAAGATCAGCCAGAATTTAAGGGTTCTGATATTTTAAAGGATGGCGATTTGGTTGCGGTGATGCCGCAAGCGCAGTTTGTTCTATTGGCGCCTAATCTGACAGAACAATCTGGTTTTTACTCTGCAGACAAAGATCCCTGGCTTAAAAACAAAAAATGGTTCGAGTTCATCGGTCACATCAGAGATTTCTTCAAAGAAAAAAGATTTCTAGATGTCAAAACAAAAACTTTGGTCACCTGCCCAGGGACTGAACCATCGCTGGATGTTTTCGAAACTGAATTAATCATCGGCTCAAAAAAACAAAAATTTTATTTACCCACATCACCTGAATTAAACCTAAAAAAATTATTATCCGCAGGGGCTGACCGTATTTTTGAAATTGCCCCTGTGTTTCGTAATGGTGAAAAAACAGACCGCCACAACCCTGAATTTTTATTGCTAGAATGGTACCGATCCTATGCACACCTTTCGCAAATCAAACATGATGTGATCGAACTGGTTGAATATGTCTGTGATCAAGCCAAGGTCGAAAGACCTAAAGAAGTTTTAACATTTACAATGCCTGAATTATTTAAAAAGCATTGTGATTTTGATTTTAAACCAGATACAACGATTGAAGAACTAAAAGCATTGGCTGAAAAATTAAATGTTGATGTGCTATCAGCCACAGGTATTGATGATTATTTTTTTCTGATTTTCATGGAAAAAATTGAATTTCAGTGGCCTAAAGACCGTCTTGTGTTCATTGAAAAATATCCACCCTATCAAGCGGCACTGGCGCGAATTTCATCAGATGGTTGGGCCGAGCGCTTTGAAGCCTACTGGCAAGGGCTAGAGCTGGCCAATGCATTTCACGAATTGAATGATCCTATTTTGCAGCGTCAACGATCGCAGGATGATCTTCAGAAAAAAATGGCGATGGGAAAACCTATTGTTGAGCTTGACGAAGATTTTTTCAAAGCTTTAGAGTTTGGAATGCCGCCATCAAGCGGCGTGGCTTTGGGTATTGAGCGTTTATACATGGCAATGATGGGGATTCGGGATATCGCTCAGATTTAGATAACTCATTTATAACGCGCCTTGTATTTAGTTTGCGTTGCTATAAATTATTTTAAGTTTGATTAAGTAAACTATTTGAAACTTTTTTACTGTTTAATATGACTAGTTTTTGTATGATTAGCCTATGGCAAGCATTCAAGACATTTTGCAAAAAATTCCACGACCTATTTTAATGGTCGGTACTTTTTCTGTCGCGTTGGTTTTAATTGTTTATCTAAATCCATTACAAGATGGTTGTGATACGCAAATTACAAATTTTGACAGTGCCGTTCGCGGTATTCTGGCAGGCTATAAAACAAAAAAAAATCTGATACAATTTGCTCAGATTGAAAGTTTTAAAAATTTATGTCGCGAGGGGAATAGTCAGGGCTCTTGCGAAAGCTATTATGCCGCATTGAAAAAAATAACTGACGGGCTTAAAATAACTGATGATAAATGTCTGCCAAAACTTATTGAAAATTATGAGTCACTATCAAAAGTTATTTCAAATGGCATGCAAATTATGGCTTTGAATGCATGGGGCGAACATCCCCCATCAGGAGTCAGCCAGCGAATTGGCTGGCTGACTGAGTCCGATATACGTACGTTTTGCGGGCTCAGAAATCATTTCATAAGATTGACCACTGATGAAGATTATAGAATCTTAAGAGCAAAAACTTACGCAGAGTTTCCGGATGCTTGGCCTGATTCGATCTCGATTGTTCAGCGCTCTGAAATGCCAAGGCCAACAGCATTAAAGTCAGAAGCTAATCGCCAGGGAACCTTGTCGGCAGAAGAAATTTACAAGCTCAGTTTGTTTTCGCTGAGATGTGATTTGTATATCTAAACGAAAATAATTTAATAAGTTTACAGGCTGGCTAATGTGATAAATTGCCAATCTAGCTGTTCAGAATTTTTTTTAACCGTTGTTTTTCCAATGAAATAAAAATTTTTTTCGGATTTATTTTTGATCAACATAAAGTTATTATCTTTTGGTTCCAGGCTCCAATCGTTTGGGCTTAAGCCAAATTCAGATAGGCCTGTTTGTAGTTGCGTGTACTGTCTTGAATTGTTTTGATTCAATATTATCATATTTTCCCCCTGCATGTTTTAGTTACAAAGGTTCTTTTGCAAACTGGGGTACATTGTTTTTAATACTCAAATAGAATACAACAGAATTGACCAATTTTTTTCTAAGAATATAGAATTAGAGTCTTAAAATAAATAAAATGTGGAATGAGTTTGAATAGAGTTTTAAACAACGAAAAAAAGAGGAAGATTTTAACCTTCCTCTTAATGGGATATAACAACAACAATTGCTATATAATATGTATTTAGTATTCGAAGGGTACTGGGCTAATAAGCTCAGATTTGCCAAACACATCATACGCATCTGT
>JAYVKY010000158.1:0-2029 GCA_043767965.1 Pseudobdellovibrionaceae bacterium | reverse complement strand
GAAAAATTTTACACTTCTCGTCATGGGCATCATTGGATTTTCTTTGGCACCAATTGTATTGAGCATTCTACGAAATCTGATCAAAAAAAGATGATAAATTGCTCAAATCGTAAAATTTTTTTATAAATACTGCAAATCTGGTGTTGATTTGGCTCCAAATAGTGGCACTATCTATGCAATTAGACTAAAGTCTTGATGATTTAAAACAAAATATCCTGGGGGGATAAAAATGAAAATGTTAACTATTGCGACTCTTTTAGTGGCAGTTTCGATGACAACATCGTTTGCTACAGCACAAACAGAAACCACTGCACCAGCAGAAACAGAAAATGTATTATCACCAGCACCTACTGAAGTAGCAGCACCCGCTAAAGCAGTAAAAAAAGCTAAAAAAGTAAAAAAATCTGCAAAGCCTAAGGCTGCAATGCCAGCGTCTGAGGCGCCAGCTGCGGTTATGGCTGTTGCTGCTCCAGCTCCAGAAGTAGCTACTATAGCAACAACGACATCGACTGCGCCTGTAGTTGCCGTAAATGAGTTAAGAGTTCAAGCCGGTGCAGCCACAGAAACGTCGACGACGACGACGGCAGTATCAGCCGTTAATGCAGCTCCAACAAAAAAATGGTCTGTAGGCCTTGTATCTGAATTGTCTACCGATGCAGAGGGCGTTGGAAATATTAGTAAAAATGGTGTTTCAACTACAAATTCTGCATCTTTTGGTTATAAATTAAACCCAGATTTGAAATTATCTTTGTCTCAGTACTTTAACTACGATGCAAGCCCACAAGCAAAAGACAAAGCAGTCAAACAAAGCTTTACCGTCTTAAAGGCAGCAACGGCTAAAATTAAAGGTATCTTTGGATCAGATGAAATTGCGCCATTATTTTGGGTGTATTTACCAACTAAAGCTGCAATTAAAAATAACTACAAAGCCGATGTTGATATGAATGCCATACTTCGTATGGATGCCGAAATTGTTTGGACATTAGCTAATCCAAAATTTCAAATTGGCTATTATATCAATCCTCGTCAAAGTTTTATTCCAACGCAGTATTTTGAAGCAGGCGGAGATTTGGCTAAAGCAACGACTTTTGAGTCAACAACGACTTTGATTCATTGGCTTTCTTTGTACTACAATGTGAACGACAATATTCAGCCATATATTTATGGTGGTATGGATAATCGTATGGCGACAGAGCGCTTCACATCAACAAAAGATCATGTCCTAGCTGGTATTGGCACAAACTTTACTTTCATTGGTGGAAAATTAGTTTTAATTCCTGAAGTTGCTGCGGATATTGATCTTAAAACTAACGGTAAATATGCTAATGCACCGAAATGGTTTTCGCCAGAAGATTTAGGTTATACATTAACGGCATCTATTTCTTACTAAATTTAATTCTTAAAATTTAAAGAGTTCTATAAAAAGCCGGTTAATCACCGGCTTTTTATTTATTAATCTATTCCTATTCTTCCGGTGCTGACGGGTCGTCGATATCATTTGTTAAAGCTTCGCCCGCCGGTAAAAAGGGTAGGGGGTCGATGGGGCCGTCTAGTTTTCTGATTTCAAAATGCAGATGTGGGCCTGAGGATCTGCCGGTGTTGCCAAGGGCACCGATCACGTCACCTTGGCGAACTTTTTGGCCTTCAGAGACAACAATTTTATCAAGGTGACCGTACAGTGTGGCAAACCCCGCACCGGCATCGGAATTAGTCGATTCGATCATGATCATTTTACCGTAACCTTTAAATGCTTTACCAGTGTAAATAATTAAACCATCGTGTGAGGCCATCACAGCACTGCCCCGAGGCGCTGCAAGATCGATCCCTTTGTGTGGGCGCCGACGTTTCTTTGTGCCCCTAGGTAAAAAACCCCGCGACATGCGAGCCTCCCAGACGGGCCAATCAAAGGTGGGGCGTTTTTTGGCTTTTTTAGGGATCGTATTTTTGGGCACCGGTGCGGGCAGTTCTTTTTTAATTGAATTCATTTGCTGATCAACGATAACTGTCGGTTTTTCGGTATCAACCGCAG
>JAYVKY010000157.1:0-7192 GCA_043767965.1 Pseudobdellovibrionaceae bacterium | reverse complement strand
TGGATGTGCGCGCTCATATTCAAAAATTATGCCGCACGAAACATTAGCTCGTAAGGATATTTTGGCAGCTCGACATGAATCGTATTATAATTAAATTTTAATTTCGGCGTCAGAGTGCCTCGGCCGCCAATTTGTTTTTTGTAAATAATGAAATGTGATTGTTCTAAGCTGTTGCAGTCTTTTTGAACGGGTGCGATAGACCTGCCAACCATCTGTGCAAGTTCGTAAATCGATTTAGGTTTTTTTGTGGCTATCATAGACAGTAATTCAAGCTTGTGTAGAGTCATGAAATTTCTGAATCCATTTACAGATTCAAAAATTAAAACATCTTTGGGCTGGATATATCCGATACCAGTTTTAGGCAAGTCCAACATCATTTGCATAGTTTCAGCAATGCTTTTGAAGACAATTCGTAATATTTTTTTATTTTTCATTAAGAATCCTTTTTACTTCATCATTAAAGAAATTAATAGCTTCGTAATAATTATTAAAATTTAATAATTGTCTAAAGTTTTTATCAACTGGCAGTTTTGAGTGTACGTGATAGCCAAATGGTTCATGATTATCTAACAGCAATTGCAAAACCCCAGTTTCTTTTTCGTATAAGACACATTTCACCTTATATCCAGTTGGAAACTTCAAGCTGCGAGGCAGCTTGAAGACTTTTATTTGAAGCTCATATTTCTCGTGATCCAGAGCAGTAACTACATTTATAATCAGTTCCGCCGTGCTCACGCCAAACCTACTATGATAGATAGTAGGTTTGAAATCAAGTTAATAGTTGATGTTTGCGAAAAATTCATGAAAACCTCTTTAAATAGCTTTTGTGCTATTTAAAGGCCGATCCGAATGTTGAATAAATGAATTTTGAAATCCGAGCTTCGGATTTCAAAGTAGTTACAAATTATTTCCGTATTTGTTTTCTGATCCAGATCATCTCGATGACCATATATAAAATCATCGAAACCGTAAGGCCCACACTTTTTAAAATCGCCCAAGCTTCAGTTGACCAATACAGTGCCGCGTAGGTGGCAATAACTGCATGAGCCAAGAAAAAAAATGAAATCCTCAAAGTGATACCACTCATGGCATTTTTTAAAAAATCAGGTGCTGTGGGGTTTTGTTTTTCGATCATTAAAGTCAAAAATGGTTTTTTCATGATCCAGCTGACAAGTAAAAAAACAAAAAAACCGAATTCTAAAATCGCAGGCTGCAATTTGAACCAAATGCCCTCGGTGGAAAATAATGAAATCGCTCCTAGGCCGATCAGTAAACCATTCCCAATCCAGGTGATCGTGTTGACCTTTTTATATTTAATAATTTCAAATAAAATTTCGCCAAAGCCAAAAACCATACCGGCAACAAGGCCTGCGATAACGCCATATTTTTCTTCGATGACAGTAAAAGCGATAACGGGCAATAGCCCCCCGAAAAACAAACCCAAAGCTTGTGATTTTGCAGTTGGTTGTGGGGTGGGCGGTGCGGGTATAGAATTATTTTCAGTATTCAAAATTGATCGCCTGACCTGAATTTGGAATACAAATTTCTGCATCGCGCATGCAAACTTGGCCATTTAAAATTGTCATCAGTGGCCAACCCTGAAGGCGCATGCCGGTGAATGGAGACCAGCCCACTTTGCTTTGCAGCCAACTGGTTTTAATTTCTTCGGTGCGTTTTAAATCGATCACTGTAAAATCGGCATCAAAGCCCACCGCAATACGACCCTTATTTTTTGTACCAAAAATACGTCGGGGATTTTCTGTTGTCATTTGTACAAATTGTTTTAGGGATAATTTATTTTGATTCACGTGATTAAGCATAACTGGAATCAATGTCTGAACACCGGGTAGGCCACTTGGTGATTGTGGGTAAGGTTTATTTTTTTCTTCAATTGTGTGGGGGGCATGGTCAGACCCAATCACATCAACTGTGCCATCGTGCATGGCCTTCCATAAAAATTCCATGTGGCGACGGTCTCTGATCGGTGGATTTTGTTGAGCAAAGGTGCCCAGGCGGTCATAACAGTCGGGTGCTGATAAAGTCAGATATTGTGGAAGAATTTCAACTGTGGCGATGTCTTTATGGTTTTTTAAAAATTGCATTTCTTCAGTGGATGACACATGTAAAATATGAACGGGTCTATGTGCCTCGCGTGCATAAGCGATCGATTTTTTAGTCGAAATTAAAGCACTTTCTTCATCGCGCCAAATGGGATGTGCTCTGGGGTGTCCGGCTTCAATCGCAATGTGTTTTCGTTCGTTTAAGCGGGCTTCGTCTTCGGAATGAATAATGACTCGACGTTTGCCATTTTTTAAAATATTTTTAAAAACGGTATCATCATCAACAAGTAAATTTCCGAACGAGCTGCCAAGAAAAACTTTAACACCTGAACAGTGTGGCAGCTTTTCAAATTCATTTAATTTCTCATAATTATCAGAGGCTCCGCCCATATAAAAAGCGTAATGACAATGGGCTCTGTTTTTTGCCAGATTTAATTTTTCTTGGAATTGTTCTTTTGTTGTCGTTGATGGATTGGTATTGGGCATCTCGAATATAGATGTAACCCCACCCATCAGGGCCGCACGTGTGCCAGATTCAAGATCTTCTTTGTGAGTCATTCCAGGTTCGCGAAAATGAACCTGAGAATCAATAATACCAGGCAAAAGATGTAAGCCCTTCAGATCAATTATTTCAGTGGCGGTGTCTTGGTACATTGAATTTACCGAGACAATTTTTTGATTAAAAACCGCAATATTTGTGATCTCGGTTTCAACCTGATTATTTTTCGTGTTAAAACTTGTGACTGAAGCATTTTTTAAAATCAAATCATAATGTGTCATGCCATATATCTATCAAAACATGAGCCTATGGTCTAGGTCTGTTTGCAATTTATTGGCCAAGACTAGGCAAAGTCCAGGCGCTTCCTATAGAATCCTAATGATGGGTCATTACTTAGAATGGTATGCAAATAACAATACGATCATTATACAGTCTTTATTTGTATTGATTTCTTTTATCGTCTGTTTTTTTATTTTCCGAATTTTTTTAAATGGGAAAAAAATTGGTGAAAATCCTGATGCGACAGACGAAACAGTAAGCTTAGAGGACCGCGTAAATCATATTTTGCAGTCACAAACTACCAAAACAAATGCAAACTTCAGCGATCAGGTTATCGCGACAGAATCGGCAGAGCACATTGAAAAACTACAATCTGAATTGTTTAATTTAAAACAAACCCTTAAGGAAAAAGAATCCATAACGGCAAACTCGATATCTGAAAGTACTGACTCAGCAGCCTATTTAAAAGAAATTGAGGGACTTAAAATTCGACTCAGTGACTACGAAGTCATTGCTGAAGATATTGCCGATCTTCAGCAATTACGTATTGAAAACCAAAGTTTAAAGACAAAATTACAATCTGTGCAGTCTAAAGAAAACATATCAGAGCCAGTTACAGAACAAGAAAAAGATCTAATGCAACAATTTGAAAAAATTAAAGGAACTTGATTTATGAAGATAATTTTGTTGGTGCTCTGTTTATTAGTCCTTGAAAAATCATTTGCGGTTTCGCCAGAACTTCTGCCTGAAAGTTTTGAAGCGCAATATCAAATTGCAAGAAATACATCTTTACCAATGAGTTCACGCTGGAAGGCGTTGCTGTTAGCTGCCGAATCTGCGGATAGCGCGCAATTTCAGAAGGTAATTGCATTTTCAAAAGACAAAGATTGGTTTATGCGAAATGCAACACTTGTAGCCTTAGAAAAAATGGGAACAGATTTGGCTTTTGATAAAGCCAAAGAATTAATTTCAGATAAATCTTTAGTGGTCAGATCAGCAGCTGCAGATTTATTAATTCGATTAAATAGTTCAGACGTGCGAAAAATTTTTTCTGAAGAATTGACAAAAAAATATAATTTTAATGGCCAAACCAGCTTATGGATTCGTCCCCAGATGATGAAATATTTAGTTGAAACGCCAACTGCTGATGAACGAGATTTTTTTGTTAAGTACTTACACGAGAAAGACCCACAGATGGCATTATTAAGCACTGAAGCTTTGCAGAAACTGACAAACGTTCGTTTTAGCGGTAATACTCAAGCAGAGGTTATTTCACAATGGAAGAAGTACGCTCAAGAAAAAAAATGGTAATCCTGTCAATTTTTCTTTAAAGACATAAATTTTTTATCAAAAAATGCAGACATCATTGTTGCATCTTGATTAAGATCAGATATTTTAACATTTTGAATTTGATCTAAGTAAGATTTTACATTTTTGATGGTACGAGCATGAATTTGACCAAGAATATAGGCTTCGTATTTAATAACATCTTCGGTTTCTATTGCGGAAAAATCATTAAGCGTAATTCCAATATTACCATGAAAGCGTGGGCGCACAAGCATTTGACGTTGTCCGATGTTAACCACTGCGTAGTACCCGCTTGCAGCAGGGCCTTGTTCGGTATTTAAAGCAGATTGTATGCGGTTCGTTGTATCCGGAATTTTGTCAGTTGCCACAGGATAAATCGATGGAATAGTTTCTTCTTTAAGTTCAAGGTGTAGTAATTTATTTAGATCTTGAATTAAAATTTCATAACGTAATAATCCACCGGAACCACCACCGATTTTACGGGTCAAAACAAGATCGATGATCTGAAAGTTATTCGAAAGATTTTTTACTTTTTTGCTTAATTCAGTTTTTATTTCGGCGGCGGTCGCTGTGTCAACAGCTTGCATCTGTGCGTCTCTGATAAATTTATTTTGTCCTATTTTCTTAGGATTGACTTCAAATCCTTTTTTTAGGCTTGAAAAAAGCAGTTTTTGTAAAACTTTCGGAGGTGCTTTCTTTTCAATATTTAAGCCACTGATGTAATTTTTTAAAATTTTATCGATGCTGATTGTGGGATCATAAATCTTAGAGCTGACGATAAGCCTAAACATGTCAAAGGCCACCGGGCAGGGGCCAAAGTCGTCCATATCATTCATCGTAAATAGGGATGTGCCATTTTGCTGAAGGATCATTCCAAAGTTTTCAGCGTGTGCATCACCGACACAAAAGCCAGACGTTTTTGATAGACTTGTGATAGCTTTTAAATCTGACGGATTTTGTTTTAATATTAAATAAAAATAATCAACATAAGACCGTAAGAAATGAAAAGTATCAGTAGCAGCTTGATTTTTTTGATCATCAAAACTGTAATTCACATCTTGCAGGCTTGCAGTTACACCGAGGGTCATAATTGTGATGATCAGGATCAATAATTTTCTCATAAATTTCCAATCAGTGGTTACGTATAGCGTATTATCATATTTATAGTTTAGATTCTGATGTTTTTCGATTTTTTTCTGCTAATCCGATGAAGATGACAAGAAATGTCAGCAGTATAAGTGATGAAGTCAGTGTTCCTAAATTAAGACCGCCCTGGTCATGTGTTTTTGTCAGTACATCACCCAGTGTTGCCCCGAATGGACGGGTTAAGATAAAGGCTAACCAAAATAAAAGTACCCGAGAAGTCTTAGTAAATACATAAATTAAGGATAAGCCACAAAGTAGGCCGCCAATCAGAAAAGCTCCACCAGAAAAGCCAAGCCCTGAATCATCAGCTAAAAAATCACCAAGGGCTGTGCCAAGAGTATTCGAAAATAAAATGACGATCCAGTATAATAATTGAACTTGAAAAGATCGAATATTGTTTACGGACAAATCTTTAAATTTATAATACCAAAATGACAAGACTGAAATTAATAGGGTCACTAAAATTAAGCTTCCGTACATGTAACCTAAACCGAGTGTTCGATCCATAAAATCAGACATGGTTGTTCCAGCGGTACTAGTTAATAAAATAACCGTCCAATACAAGATGGGTTTATATGTTTTCGATTTAAGTTGAAAAAATAAGGCGATTGCAAAAAGTGCCATCAGCACGGCTGTACTGACGGCATAGCCCGCGTTCAAAGTCATCGAAAAAAGATCGCCGGCGGTTTCACCTAAAGTTGTTGCACAAATTTTCATAATCCAAAATGATAATGTAATCAGTGGTAATTTATTAAGCGTATTTGCAGGGGTGTTCATATAAACTCCGATTAAATAATAAGTGCTGTTGTAGATAATAAAACAAGTATAAAATATAAGATATAAAAATTTTTAAGTACGTATAGCCGCGAGTATCCTGATTGAATAAAAACAGCTGATATTTTTTGATAGAGTTGGTACTGAAGACCAGATATTAAATAAAGCATCAAAAATTGCATCAGAATTAAAAATAAAACGATTTGATATACTTTTGATTGATCTGTACTAAATTGTTCAATTAATATTTTCTTTTCATGATGAACATCGATATATTGTGCGACAGTTTTTTTATTGATTAATGTTTTTAAGCGTTCTTTATCTGGCAAATTTGATTTAACTAGGCCCATGTGAACAACATCGGTCTTCCAGACAGGGTCTTGAATAGTTCTTAGCGGTTCAAGTATTTGCACATCGACTTTTAAAGTTTCAGTTAAAGTTGTAAACAGTGACCGTGGTAAAACATTATCTGATTGTTCTTTTTCACCAAGGGCTTGTAACATAAAATCAAAGGTGGAGCCTTTGGGGGCAATAATATCAAAATCGAAGTTTTCAATTTTTTGCAAGATCATATTTTTTCGAGAAATGTCGGCGTAAATCATTTTGAATGAAAAAAAAGAAAGCCAAAGTGTAATCAGCAACAATAGATACGTTTTAAAGTGCCGTTTCAGTATGATTAAAAATAAAAATTTCATATCTGTAGTCGACCAACTTGAATAATTTTTTCAACAGCTATCACTCGATCAAAATAATGTGACCACCGATGATCATGACTTACGACGATACAAGCTTGGGGATGGCTTTGTATTATTTTAAAAACGATTTCAGCATTTGTGGTATCTAAACTTGATGTGGGCTCGTCAAGTAATAATATTTTATGTGGTTTAAGCAATTGACGAATCAGCGATATACGCTGTTTTTCACCTGGTGATAAGCCATAAGGCATAGAATTTAAGTTGATGCTTTTTGAAATATTTAGCTTTTCAAAAAGTTCATTTATTTGTGATACGTTGGCCGCATTTTCAATTTTAAAATTTTCTTTTAAGCTAAATGATTCTACTAAATTTAAACTTTGCGAAAGGTACGAGGCTATTTCTTTGCGAAATAATAAAAAATTAATTATTTT
>JAYVKY010000156.1:0-2412 GCA_043767965.1 Pseudobdellovibrionaceae bacterium | reverse complement strand
GAGTCTGAAAAAATTTCTAAAAAATTATCAGAAATAGGGTTTCCAAATCAAATTTTAGGTGTAGTTACATTAAAAAATAGCAAAACAGAGGATTCCGTTGAATTCAGTTAAGGCCTTTCAAAGGACAGCTATCTTTATTTCAGGTCATGGCTCTTGTTTGCAAGCGCTTCTAGAGATGTCAGAATTTCAAAATATTTCAGTTGTAATTACAAATAAAAGAAATGCACTTGGGGTGCTTAAGGCCAAACGATTCGGAGTCGAAGTCATATATATAAATTCGACGAATAGTTTCACTGACATAAATGAAATCTTAAGAAAAAAAAGAATTCAGAAAATATTTTTAGCAGGTTTTATGAAAATACTACCAGATACGTTTTTGCAAGAATGGAAGAATCATATTTTTAATATTCATCCAAGTTTGTTACCTGCATTTAAGGGACTTAACGCTTTTGAAAATTCATACTTATCAGGAAGTGACCTTGGCGTAACACTGCACCACGTTGTCGAAGATATGGATTCTGGGGAAATTGTCTTACAAAAAAAAATAGTATTTTCCAATTCAGAAAATCCACAAGTCTTACCTAAGGATTTAGCCTTAAGGTATTTACAAGCTTCCGAGCAACATATACTTCGAGAGTACTCGCAAAAAGGATCGAGTTTATGCTTAAGATTTTAGTTATTGCTTCGACCGAACATATTTTAAAATTCAAAGATCAATTCAGTGACAGCGGTTTTTCTTTGGATTATTTAATTATCGAAAAACAGAGCAGCTATGATTTTGGTATATTTGATCAGCAACACATAAATATCGAAAATGAAATGGCAGCCATTCATAAAACAAATAACGAATTTCAGACTTTAGCTCAACACGATGTGCTCTTGAAAACTCAACATCAACTTCGAAAGTTGAAATATATTTTATATCAAAGTCAAAAATACAAAGCACAAGCTTCTGTACTTAAAAAAATAATCAATCAAGAAGCCTCATCAGACCAAGTTTTTAGTTTAGATCAAAGTGTAGATTTAATTTTAAATTCAAAATCAAAAAAAATTCATCTAGAAATAAAAAATTCTCAAGTTTTTGAATATGACCATATTTATATTGAGGATTCGCACTTAACACTTAAAGAACTGAGTCATCATTTTCCCAATCAAAAATTGTTCACATACAATGATCTGCAAGTTTTTCAAATGGTGGGTTTGCAATTTCAAACAAATACGGATATCGGGGAATATAGCTTTTGGTTGATGGCTGATATGAACTACAATTCAATCTATGATAATTTTCATTATTTAAAGTCATATCAAAAGATGATCGATGTTTGGGCTTGGCTGCCGGTTCAACAAGTCTTAAATTCAGCAAATGTTATTTATTTGCAAGAACGTGTTCGGAAAAAAATTGAAAAAAAATATGATTTTTGGACTTTGAAGGCGATATCGAAATCTTTTTTAATGCAGCCATTAAATACTCAATTTGAAATTATAAACAAATATAAAAGTAGAATTTCATTTATACCACATTTTCATTTTTACAATAGAGATGAAATTGAACAATCCATTGTGTTTATCAATAACCAGACTATTGATAAACACAGGATCAAGAAAGAATTTTTTCAAAATAATCAGACAGAAAGCCAATTATGATCGAAAGATACTCGACACCAGAAATGAAAAATCAGTTTGCTGAAGACTCTAGGTATCAGTACATGTTGCAGGTTGAGATTGCCGTTGCAAAAATACAAGCAGAGATGAAATTAATACCTCGACAAGCAGCCATTGACATTGAAAAAAAATCTAAAATAAATATTAAAAGAATTAAGAAAATTGAAGAATCAACAAAGCATGATGTCATTGCTTTCGTTAGTCAAATTGCAGAAACGGTTGGTCAAAATGGTAAATATATACATTTTGGTTTAACAAGTTCTGATGTTTTAGATACAGCACTCAGTTTGCAAATCTGTGAAGCGCTTGATATTGTTTTAATCGAAATTCAAATGCTTAAAAAAACTTTGCAAAAAATAATCAAAACTCATAAAAAATCAATTTGCGCGGGCCGGACACACGGTATTTTTGCTGAAATTACTTCTTTTGGTTTTAAGATGGCCGGATTTCTGTCTGAATTAAATCGATGTGAAGTAAAAATCAAACTGGCACAAAAAGAATTTAGAATTTGCAAACTAAGTGGTGCAGTGGGTACTTCGTCAACATTACCCGTGGAATTTGAAAAAAAAGTTGCAAAGCACTTAAATTTATCAGTCGAGCCCTTCGCGACTCAAGTTGTTCCGCGCGATCGTCATGCACAAGTAATGATGTCATTGGCATTTCTGGCCGCTGGGCTAGAGCGCTTAGCGATTGAACTGCGACATTTACAACGCAGTGAAGTTTCGGAAGTTATTGAAGGTTTTTCTAAAG
>JAYVKY010000155.1:0-2014 GCA_043767965.1 Pseudobdellovibrionaceae bacterium | reverse complement strand
GAATGCGCGAAATAAATGTTTCACCACATGTTGCACAAAATATTCATAGTCGTAGACATAAAAATGCAATTGACGACAGAACCACGCGGCATGCGGGATATGACGTGAGTCAGAAAAAACGAAAACGGATCGAGGAAATATTTGGTTGGATCAAAAACATTAGTTTGATGCGAAGACCGCACTTCCGAGGCAAAGAAAAAATGACTTATCAATTCAGTTGGTTGGTGGCTATTTATAATTTGGTGCGGATTCGCAATCTGTGCGCGGTATAGAGTGAATTTGCGGGAATAAATCCATGAATTTCTGCCAGTTCGAAGTAAAAGTAGATCAGATCAGTTTTATAAAATTTTTACTTTTCTTAAAAAATAAAAAATATTTTCAAAAAAGTAATAAATATTTTGAAATTTAGGTGTTTTTCAAGAGCCTGCTAAACGAAAAAACTCCGTGCTGTCCTTAAATGCTGCAACTTTTTTAAAGATGCTGTTCTAATACGCTTACTTTTTCAATCGAAGCCCCGCGGTATTCATTGCGTTCGTCGCGGCTTATTTGGGTTTCATGTACACTTAATTTTTTCGCTAAATCTTTCTGAGTAATGCCTTTAGCGATGCGCAAAGCAATCAATGTGCGCCCTAACCCATCCAGATTATAAAATTCTCCGGTTTGGCCGCGCTTTAATTTTTCATAACTTTCAACTTCTTCAATAAGCTGTTGATGAAAAGTTAAAATAGGCTCCATCGCTAATTCTAAAGCTGATTCTTTCAGTTTTTTTCTTTTAATTTTGCACGCTAGAATTTAATTAATTTTTTTTCTTCATCAATAGGCTTTAAAGATTCTTTGTATTCAGATTCATTTCTAATCATTTTGACCCTCAACAAATTAAGGGTACGTGATTTGAATTAGCGCTACCAAACATCAGTAAAACAGTTATAAACGAATATAATAACAATAGAGCAGTATTTATAAAATTGCGTAATTCCGTAATTTGTGTTATGCTTATAACAATATGAATCAAAGACGAAGTTATAAAATCAAAAAAATTTTACTGAATGGTATGGCCATCAGCGAAGTTATTATTGATAGTCATTACGAAGAAAAACACAATCGTTACATGAACGATGATTTGATTTTAGCATTAGTGCAAAAACTTGATGGTCGGCGTGAATTGCCAGATTCATTTCAAGGTCCATATTCATATTATGCCACGATGGTTGAATATAATAATAAAAAATATCGACTTGTTTGGCTACTTGAACACAAAGCCATATACATCGGAGTTATCAATGCCTACCGCGACAAAAGAAGGAGCTAATTATGGGTTTCCCAACAGAAAAAGAACTTAAAGCTGTCAGAGCAAGATTAGAAAAAATCGAGCCATCATATACGCTTCCCAAAAATGCGTCAAAAGCAGATGTTATAAAATATAAAATATGTGAAAAATTTATTATTTTTTTAATGAATAGCAATATGACTCAAGTTCAATTAGCAAAAAAATTAAAAGTCAGTCCGGCTAGGGTTAATGAAATCGTTAAATACAGAATTGACCTTTTTACTTTGGATAAATTAATTGAATTCATTGAACGACTTGATTTAGATTTTGAACTTAAGGTTGCTTAAGAAAAATTGGTAGCCCCATTCACAGGTTACCCGAACATTTGTATGTCCATAGAAAGATTGAACTATTTGAATATGATAAACAAGCCATTTCCCAATCATACGCCGATTTATACAAAAAAGGTATGTCTTTAACTGATATTGCAAAACAGGCGGGTAAGGCTAAATCAGCCGTACACGCGAATTTAGTCAAAGCCGGAATAGAATTACGCAAATTTAAAAATGTAGCCGTCGCTGCCAAGAAATCGCAAAAGGCAAAATCTAACGTCCAGCCACCGTATGGTTTTTGCTATTTCCAAGGGCAGATTGTGCCCGATCAAAAAGAATATGAAAATCTGATGATGATCTACCGTCTGTGGAAATTACAGACAAATCCAAATCGCATGGCCGATGTTCTGAACCA
>JAYVKY010000154.1:0-4549 GCA_043767965.1 Pseudobdellovibrionaceae bacterium | reverse complement strand
GGGTTCTTTTTTCTTTTTTATAGACTATGAAAGGTTACCAAGTATATTTAAAACATGTTTTACTGGTGGCGCGTTGGTTTTCGGTACTGGTCTTGCGGTATTTCCTTTTTTACAATCACAATTTGTCGATCAATTAGGATGGCTGCCGCTTTCAGTCTTCAGTGATGGGGTAACGTTTGGTCAAATGGCACCGGGGCCAGTTACAATTTCAACAACTTTTTTAGGTTATCAAATGGCAGGACTGGCAGGTGCTTTTACGGCGACAATCGGTTTATTAATTCCGCCATTTTTTCATATGACGACATGGTTTCCCAAAGCAATTTATTGGATGTCGGTGCAAAAATGGATTCCCCAATTTATTTTAGGTTCAACAGGAGCCGTCGTAGGCTGTTTATTGATCACAGTTTATAAAATGAACGTGCAAGAGATAAATAAATTTCAATTTTGGATTATATTTAGCACAGCTTTTTTAATTTTATATTTAAAGCCTAAATTTTCTATTTTAAAAATATTATCTTTAGCTGGTTTAATTAATTTAATCTTGTGCTTTATTCCTTAGAATTCGGTCAAGTTGCAACAATGTACTTCGCATCAGAGTTATTCGTTCTGTGTTGGAATCGATAAACTGAAGGCCAATAGTTACTGTTTTAGAATCAGGGCGACGCTCTATAAATTTAATAGTTACGGGCAAGTTTTTTTCTTCGAATTCTAAAATTTTAATATGAATTGCAGTGTTTGAATCAAGATCTAAAATCAAATCAACGTCTGTTTTAAATGTTATTTTGCAACCACCCATGCTAAGGTCTTTGACTTCCGCCTTAAGTTCAGGATAATTTTTTAATTTGATAATTGGTTGTATATTATTAGGCATTGTTAATCTGAAATCGTTTCGACGCTGAAGTTTAAAAATTTTTTCGGGTAAAGCTATAACCAATTTAGAATCATCGCTAGTGACAGTTGATTTAAAAAAATAATAATCACTGTTGGCTTCAAAATTGATAATAATTTTTTCATCTGAAATTTTAAAATTATTTTTCTTTTCGACGCAAATAAATTTTTGATCGGTACTCACAAATTCAGTACGCCAATACGAATCATAAATTTTAATTACGCATTCAATGGTATTTTTTTGAATAAAATCAATAATAGCATCTTTTTCAGGATCAGAAATAACATTGAAAAATTCTGCTTCACTCATAAATCTGACCTGAATGAATTAAAGGGGTTTTGATCCAGGTAACTTCGTTTTTATTTTGATACAGATGAATTATTTTTGAATCTGGTATTGCCTCAAATTTCTTAAGTATTTGAAAATCGCAATCACCTTTGAATTTTAGCGTGCAAATAAAATTTCTAATTTTACTGTTTTCTAACCAAAAACTAACTGTTTCATACATTTTTTCGGGTGTACAAATAAGATCAGAATAGAACCATGTGCATTTGCTAAAATCTTTCGGATTTAATTTAAACGCATCGCCTGTTCGATGTTGAATATTTTGTATGGATTTTATTTTAGGGTCTAAATCAGCTCGATCAATAGTGTGTACCACCGTTGCATGTTGACTTAACACCCAGCTCCATCCACCAGGGCTTGCTCCGATTTCTATAACCTCAGGCTTATTCGGAGGGGATAAATTATAAACTGAAAACAATTCCCAAAGTTTTAAATAGGCGCGATTGGGTGGCGTTGACTTGTCTTCTTCGAATTCGTGCCATCCCAGGGGAAATCGTTGCAAGGGCTTTTTACAAAAAATTAAAAAATCAGAAATAACTGTCCACGTATAAAATTTAAAATTAAATGGGTGGGGCAATTGATATTTAATTCTTTTTAATGCTATATTTTTAATTTTTTTATGTATTCGATCTGCAGTTTTATTAATTTCAGTTTGGTGGTAGACACCAAGGCATGTTTGCTTCTTTAAAAATTCAACAGCAGATTTTTCATTTTTATTTTCTGATGTACTTTCGCAATTCAATAAAACGCAATTTGGCCACCAATCCTGCGACCAAATTGGGCGCGCAGACAATGGTTCAGTAATAATGGTGCGTTGGTGCTTTAAATAAATTACCACAGACTTCAATTCAAGCTCTGTGATCAGCTCGAGCTGAAATCCATGAAATGGAATATGCAGATCAAATTTTGATTCTGCAGTAAATAATTTATGCAGCAATTTTTTGTGCGGCAGAAAGTAGTCCATGTTGATTTAAAGCCTGAACACAGCCTTGCCAAAAAGTTTCTTTAAGGCCAATTTCTGAGGCTGTGAATTTTGATTTAGGATAATCTGAATTATAGAAATGTGCACAGAATTGTTCTTCATTACTGGCTCGAATGATTTTCATCATCATAGAAAAATGATTTTGTGTAAACTTTTGATCGACCAGTATCTTTCTCAGCGCAGATTCTGGCGTTTGGACTAGAAACTGGTACAGTAAATTAGCATCATAATTTGAATTCATCTTTCAGACTCCTTGTTTTTATGTCTTCGGCCAAATCTGACATTCAGTTTATTGGTCGTAATATAGTATCGGCTGTCCGGGATAAAAGTCTTAGGCTAAACTATGTTTTATTCTGAGCCATCACTGTCTATACTATTGACACAATTTGTGTCGAAAGTGTGTAAAAAAGTGACCATTCGTAGGCTATATAAACTATTAACCTGATTTTATAGTGGTCAATCAGCAACTCATGTAGATTGTCAAAATAAATGAAGTATGGAGTTTTTTATGACTGATGTTGAGCAAATAAACTTGAAGAATCCTGAAATAGTTGAAAACGCGGGACCTGGGGCGACGCAGTTTGAAAATAGAACTCAGAAGCTTACACAAGATTTATCATTGAAGCAAATATCACAAGTATTAATACAAAATTGGCCCTTATTTTTAATTTTATTTTGCTGTTTATCGTTGATAAGTCTTGCAGTGTTTGCCTATAAGGTTCCGTTTGTTTCGACGGCATCGGTTATTGTCAATGATTCACAAAATAGTTCATTGCAATCGTTTGCCCAGCAATTTACAGGGTCAACTTCTGTAAAATTAAATGAGGCTAAAAAATCTAATTCACCGTTACAGAAGTACCTTGAATACTTAAAAACAACAGAATTTTATTCGAAATTAATAAATTCAATTGAAGATCAAGCAATGCAAAATAAGGTTTCTATATCTGAAAAAATCGGCCAGCAAAAATTTACACGAGATATCTTATCATCAAGGAAATTTAAAGATCTAAACTTGGACGATCAAGTGGCTGTTTATAAAATGCTTGATTCGTTGCTGAGTTATAAAATTGCAACTGATTATGAACTTGAAATTTCGACGTCGTCAGGATCTAAAGAATTATCATTATTTATAACTAACACTGCATTGGCGGTAATATCTCAAGAGCTGCAAAAAAAGGAATTTAATGAATTGTTAAAAATTCAAGATTTTTTGAAAGCACAAAAAGAATCTGTCGATCATGAGTTGCAAAATCTAAATAAAAAAATGTCAGAATTTCAAAATAGACCAGAAAATTTAATTATACTAAGTTCAAAAGAAAAAGTCAGTGAATACATTTCAGATCTGATGATGAGAAAAAATGAAACTCGAATGAAGATGGCGGAAAATAATAAAATGATCAGTTATTTGAAAGTCGAATCTACAACGCATCGGGAAAGCCAGCTGTATGGTAATGCTGGGCGTGCCCAGGCTTTGCAACTCGATAATCAAATGTTAACAGCAAAGTTAAAAGATATACAAACAGCTATAGATCGTGTAACAAATCAAGCCAAAGGAATACCGGCCGCCGGTATGGCATTTGACGATATCAAAAAAAAATCAGAAATCGAGTTTAGTAAATACAAAGATATTTCAGAGGTCCTGTCAAAAACGGAAGCTTATCAGTTATCATTATCAAACAAATTTGAAGTTCTAGAAAAAGCACGGTTCGAAAAGGTAAAGCCGTTGGTCAGTCTGTTGACGCTGCTGCTGGTCTCGTTTGTACTTTCTCAAATTCTTGGCAGTCTAATTATTTATGTCACTACGATATGGGATTCAAGCCTTGTAACAGCCCAATCAACGCGTAATGTGGTGGTGATTGATAGTCATTCGCTTGACCCTCGTGTTATTATTGAAAATTCAAAAATTAAATTTAGGCTACGTCACTCTGAATTCGACACAAATACAACAGGCCGCAGTTCAAGTTCTGAAGGCAGTTTTAATAAACAAGTCGGATTTAATTTTGTCGACAAAGCACATAGCGATGACCAAGAAAATCGCCAAGACTCTGAGGGTTAGGCACAATGTCCACTGTTGATCGTGACCGACCCACGACCTGGATAAAATATGCCGACGGAATGTGTGATACTTGTATTGCAAGCTGTTGTATGCTGCCCGTCGAAGTCAAATCAAGTGATCTGATTCGGTTGAAACTAACGACTGATGACGAAATTAATAATTCAATTAAAAAAACAGCGAAGCGATTAAAAAAGGCGGGCGTGATCAGTTCATACCGTGAAGGTTCTGAATTTTTTATGTTAACGCAGAAGTCAAATGATGACTGTTATTTTTTAAA
>JAYVKY010000153.1:0-2633 GCA_043767965.1 Pseudobdellovibrionaceae bacterium | reverse complement strand
TGTAAAGACGCAGGTATTTTAAATACAGATTCGTTAAAGTGTCAGTGCCAAGATGCAAATAAAACCGAAGTTAATCTTGGGGCAATGTGCCCCGCAGTTAAAGACGATAAAAAACCAGATGAAAAAACACAGACCGTTGTGTCTGAAAAACCAGAAAAGCCCGAGAAACAAAAAACTGATGAAAAATGCAATGGTGTAATCGAAACAGGTCCCACCGGTGCCGAAGTTTGTATCCCCGCAACAGAAGGAAAAGAATCAAAAAAATCAACTGCAACCAAAAAAGAAGACAATTGGATGACCGGTTTATTTTCTAAAGTCTTACCCTGGATAGTTGGTGGTGTGGCTTTATTTTTAATGTATAAACTGTGGGCCCCCAAAAAACCTGAATTAAAACAAGCGGCTGATGGTTGTCCGAATGGTGGCGCGCCACCATCATGTATTGCAACGTGTGCTTACCCTTTAGCAAATGTGAATGGAGCCTGTGTTTGTGCCTCGTGCGCACCGGGACAAAACTTAAATGCTTCAACATGCACCTGTTCGCTGGGTTCAACGACAACAACACCAACCGATATTACATGTCCTGATAATATGACTCATGCAGCAACATTTGAATTGTGCCCACAAACAGCTTCATTCACCTGTTGGAATGGTGCTGTTGTTGCGAACGCTATAAACTGTCCAACACAGCCTGTTTCCGCACCATCGACTAAAACGGGTAGGTAAAAATAAAAGCCGAAGTCAAATCTTCGGCTTTTATTTTTATATTATATTTAAAGGCCGAAAATTACTTTTTCGATTTTTTCTCTTTTTTCTCAGATTTGGCTTCGCTTTCAATTTCAGTAGCCGTCATTGAATACTGAACAGTGACTTTCGCGCCTTTTTGAATGTCGCCACCCATACCTGCTGGACGAGCAATTTCAAATTTTTCGCCTTTTTTATCGACAGTAATTGTTGAATCTGTAATTTCAACAACAGGGCCAGTGACTTGATAAGATTTAGCAAAAGAAATTGCTGAAGTAGCTAAAATTATTACAAATAGGATTGATTTCATAGGAACTCCTTAAAGTTAGTTTTTGGTTTCTGGCCGTATTCAAACCTAATTTAAAACTTTGGTCTAGTGAAATATTTTGCAAACCGTGTTAGAATTAAGTATGCAAATAATCCCCGATAATACCCCTGATATTGGCCCCGATCGGCCGATTGAAAAAAGAAATACCTTTCAAAAGGATTATCTAAATCGTTTAGATTTTTCAGAACAAAATGATTTCTTAGGTGGCTCACGTAAACGAAAAGGCTTAAAGCTTGCGTTATGGACGCTGGCTGCTGCCACTGCTGATCATCTGATCATTCTTGCAGGAACTTGTGTTTTTCTATTGGTCGGTACTATAGGCTTACAAACATCGATGAAGGTATTTACTTCTGTGCAACGATTAGGTATGGCTGCAGGGTATCTTTATTTAGCACTTTCAATAACTTACTTTGTTTTATTCAGAATTTTTCTTGGTGCCACGTTAGGTGAATACAGTTGCAGCCTTAGATTGGGCGAACCGACCCAAAGACTTCAGAAATCTTATTCTGTACGCATCCTATTTCGAAGTCTTGTAATTATTGGAACAGGTGTTGTGACTTTACCCTTAGTATCCATGTTATTTAAAATAGATATTGCAGGCAGGGTCAGTGGCGTTTCAATTTATTCTTTGAAGTAATATCATCGCTTCATAATGTTGAGTCTGCGGAAACTGATCAATCACTTCAGCTTTTATTATTCTATACTTCTTCCCTAATTCTATAAGGTCATTCGCCATACTTTCTGGATAACAGGATATATATATTATATTTTTAGGGCTGTGTAACATAATAGTTTTTAAAAACTCCTTTAGTCCTGATCGAGGTGGGTTAACAAGCGCCAAGTCTATTTTTTTGTCATTAGGGGGAGTATTTAATTTTAGATGGTCTTTATACTTATGGGCATTTATTTTTAAGCAATTTATAGCCAATTGATCATTTTCAAAAACACTGACAAAATAATTTTTTGCTAATAGAGGTATCGTATATTGACCAATCCCACAGCCATATTCAATAATTTGATTTTGTATATTCAAGCTTTCTGTCCATTTTAAAATATTCTCTGTCATTAAATCAGCGGACAGCCATGACGGTTGCGTAAAACTGCTGACATAACTGTATAAAATATTTTTTTGAGTTTGAAACCAAGGTTGTGGTTCTGGGTCTGTCAGTTTTAATTGCACAAGATCAAACGAGTTTAGATCCAAGGCCTTTCTTTTTTGACCCATTTCAATAAAAAAAGATTTTGCTAATTCGATTAAAAAGTTTTTTTCAACCAGCATATTTTTAATATCAATATTTGCCAGATCTAGCCAAATTCCTAATTTTTTCGTGGGTGAAATACGAATTCGTACAGAGCCCTTTTGAAATGGCCATTTTAGTTTTCTAAGTTCTATGAAGGCTTTATTTAATTGGGGCTTCAGCTGAAAACATGTTGATAAATCAATCAGTTTTTTATTAGCACCATAAAGACCCATTATTTGATTTTCGACAGTGAAATCAAAGCGCGTTCTTACATATCCAGAACCTGCGGTTTTGACTTGCAGGGTAATTTCTGTGTTATTTAG
>JAYVKY010000152.1:0-2187 GCA_043767965.1 Pseudobdellovibrionaceae bacterium | reverse complement strand
CAAAGTTGGGATCGTGATCATTTTTATTTTTCGTTTTTGATCCATTGATAATTTCAGACCGGGACCTTCTTCGCCAACCCACAGACGTAAGTTCTTGGGCCACGTCAGATCGTGCACTTTTTGTCCGTGCAGGCTTAAGGCGAAGTTTTCACCAACCAAGGGTAATTCGCTGATGTCTTTGGTTGTATAGTAAATCGGAATATTTAAGATTGCTCCGGCAGAGGCTTTGATTGCATGGGGTAAATACGGATGACACGATTCTTTAGTTAATATTATTTTAGAAGCACCAAAGCCTAAAGCAGAGCGAGATAGCGAACCTAAGTTTTTAGGATCGCCCAGTGGCGATATGACTTCAAGGCCTTCAGGCGAATCAAGCAAGCTTGATTCTTTTAATTCCAAAAATTCAACCATAAGCATAGGGTAATGTGTGCCCAGAACATCAAGTTCATTAAATAATTCTTTTTTAAGTTTTAATTCATTTTGCAAAATAGGTAACTGGACTTCATCGAAACTGATTACATTCTTAATCTTAAATAAGGGGTTCTGTGTTTTAATGAATTCAGCGATTAGTTTTTCGCCCATTAACAGAAAACATTTTTCTTCTTTGATGCCCTTGGAAGTTAATAATTTTTTCATTATTCGAAAAACAGGATTATCTTTAGATGAAATTTCAGTAATTCGTGTATTTGGTGTGATCGTCATAATCAATTAATCTTTCAATAAAATATCGTTATCGTCATCTTCAGGAAGTTCAGCATGTTTAATCTTTTCGAATATAACTAGTCTGCGATGATTTTCTGTTTTTGGCAGATCATAGGTGATGTCATTGTATAATTTGAAATATTCGCTCATTTCATTTTTTGCATTTTCAATTTCAGGGTCTACGCCAGGACCCTTCATAAAATAAACATGACCACCCAATTGTAAACAGTTGATCGTATTTTTCAGAGTGTTGGTGACGTCTTCGACGGCGCGGGTAATAACGCCGTTCACGGGATACATAAAATAAGGGTTTATATTTCGGCCAATGATATCTAAATTTTCTAAATGCATTTGTGAGCGGACATGTTTTAAAAAATCGACTCTTTTTTGAACACCTTCGGCTAATATAATTTTCTCTTTGGGGAATCTGATTTTCAAAGGAATTCCCGGAAAGCCGGGACCCGTCCCGACGTCAATTAATGGAAATTTCAGCTGACAAATTTCTGTTAAAATCAAGCAATCGATAAAATGTTTGATCGCAATATCTTTGATATTTAACAGTCTTGTAAAGTTTTTGTGCTCTTGGTTTTCAAGTAACAAATGATAAAATTGCGCAAGTTTTGTGCGTTCTTCGTGTGAGCAATTAAAATTGTGATTTTTAAAAATATCAAAAAGTCTGTCATTGGCTTCGTTGATTGAGTAAATAGTTTCTGGTTTTTTGTGTGTACCACGCTGATTTGCAATCATCTCGACAGATTTTAAGTCGCGGCCGGCCTTAATTTGCCTGGCTTTATAGGGACTGTAATTTTCTTTATTTTTATGCGCCACGATAACCCCTAAGAAATACTTTATATCACAACGCTAAATACTTGAAAAGACTTTATTTAATGGCAATAATAATATCTTAAATAGGAAATTAAATATGTCTAATGCAAAACTGACCCAGATCAAAGAATCGGCCCTAAAAGATTTTCAAAAAGCCATAACTTCGACAGAGCTTTATAACTTTAAAGTTCAATATTTAGGTAAAAGTGGTGCACTGACAGAGGCCATGAAATTGATGGCCACGCTTTCGAAAGAAGAAAAGCCACTTTTCGGTAAACTTGTGAATGAAGTTAAAAGTGAACTTGAGGCTGTTTATGAACAGGCCGAGCAGGGGTTAAAAAACACAGAAATCGAATCACAAATGCTCAGTGAAAAAATAGATCTGACATTGTCAGCAACGGTGGCCGAGCGTGGGCACGAGCATCCAATATACACAGTCACTCATGATATTTTTTCAATTATGGCAAGACTGGGGTATGCCCTTCGAACCGGCCCAATGATTGAAAAAGATCTTTATAATTTCGAAGCCTTAAATATTCCTAAAAATCATCCCGCACGTGATATGCAAGATACTTTTTTTGTTGATGAAACCCATGTTTTGCGTACGCACACATCACCAATACAAATTCATAGTCTTGAAAATGAAAAACCACCTTTAAG
>JAYVKY010000151.1:0-5387 GCA_043767965.1 Pseudobdellovibrionaceae bacterium | reverse complement strand
AAAAAAATTTCCGAATTATCGCTAAAAACAAGGCCCATTAAAAATTTTAAAAATGTTGATTTGCCACTACCGCTAGGGCCAGTGATTAGCAATTTTTGGCCGGGCCGAATTTCAAAAGCATGGGCTTGAAAAAAAAGATCTGAATTCTTGGACACAGAATTTTTGAATGCATTTGATTTTAATAGTACGCCGCTATTATTCATAATTTTATAGATTATTTTTTTTTGCTACAACGCTGATTTCGCCAGTTATTTCAAGGACAGCAAATTGAACGTGGTTGATATCAAAAACACCATTTTTTCTAAGTTTTGACTTTAATTCTTCGTGGCTGATTTTTTCTTTAATAAGGATGTCTTCAAAAATTTTTCCGTTGTGAATTAAAATTTCTGGTTTGCCTTCAAGTAATTCCGATGTTTTTTTTGATTTATAGCTGATGTAACTGATCAGCCAATTTGTAATGACAAGCGCCGCAGCAATAATGATTCCGCCGATCAAAGAATTATCGCCACCATTCATCGAGTTTTGTACGGCATTACTTAAGATCATCAGCAACACAAAATCAAATGGTGACATTTGTCCGATCTGCTTGCGCCCACCTAAGCGCAATAAAACCAGCAGTGCGAAGTAAACCACTAAACCGCGAACAATAAATTCCCACCAAGGTAAGCTTAAATTAAACATATCATCCTATTGTTATTGTATAAGGGCTTGAATAAAAAAAACTAAAGCCAGCAAACTAAAGCCATAACTTAAGTATAATATTTTTTTTCGTCGCGTCAAAATTGTGATGGCAGAAATGGCAATGGCCACTTGAAATAAGGTGACTGACCGGGCCATGACTGTATGAATTTTTAAATGATGTTCGGATTCATGTTCAAAGTCTTTTGCTTTTTCAGTGATCTCGTCTTGTTCTTTTTTATACTCAGTCAATTTTTCAGTGTCTTTGCTTAAGATAGGTTTTCCCAGTTCTGAAATGATTTGAATTTTATTTTGTAATATTGCAGCCTTAATTCCTTTAGCCTGATAAAAGCTCCAAGAGTCAGAGGCTTTGATCTGAGTGATCATGGCTTCGTTTGAATGATGTCCTGCAAGTAATGCGGCGACAGCGGCGATGACAGCCACAAGTGCTGAAAACAAGGCGATTTGGCCGATCCAATTTTCTTGGGCATGATGTGCAGTTTCGTGAATATGTTCTTGAATTTTTTCAATGGGCGTTTCAATTTCTTCCATAAAACTCCGTCAGAGCAGTTTGTTATTTAAGTTTTTTAAAAAAATAATAAAAAACATAAAACATTATAACTGTTAAAATTAATCCGACAACAAAAAACGAAATTTCAGAGCTATCCATATCGTACTATGATTTATTTGAGAACATCTGAAATCAGCAAGGCCGATTGGTCTTTATGAGCAAGAGTTCCTAGATTCCAAACGGTTTCAATTGTTTTTAAAATTGAATAATGTGTATAGGCTTTTTTAGATTGGCTGCCGGCAATGACATCATTGCCAAGTAAAACGGTATAAATTTGATTGCTACCCTTTGATTCAGATTCGTCAAAAGTGACTATGAACAGCATTTGATCCATAAAATTTTGATTTTGCAATAAGGGACCGAATTTTTTTGACATATATTTATCAGCAAATGTGACGTTTGTGTTATGGCCATCATTTGTTAGGTTTGGAATATAAATTGAATAATTAGGTAAAGAATTACTTTTAATATCAAGATCCATTTGTGAAGCATTTACAATATTTTTACAACGATCGGGGTTTGTCGTTACGTTCTTGAAGCTTAAAAAAGCAACATGCTTGCGTGCAAATTTGGCCGAAGTGGCGCCTAAGAAACAATTGCCGGGGTAATCTTCGACGTAGGCTTTCCAAGTTAAGCCTTTGGCGTCCAACATGTCGCCGATGTGTTTTATGTCCAAATCGATATTTTTATCGTCATTGATGCCATAGGTATCGCCAGCAAGCATGGCAATATAATTCCCTTGCGAAGGGTGTGTCTCGGCTGAAATATTTTCCAGAAGCGCACCTTTCTTTGTTAGGTCAGATAAAAAAGGCTGAGCAATTGCAGCTGCATAATTTGTATTTTCAAGAACAACCATCATAACCTTTGTAAAGGCCGGTTTTGCTTCAGAAAATAAAGCTGAAAACAAAATACCTAAAAATAAAATCTGCTGATGTGCTTTTATTTTTTTCATTTTTGTCCGCACACTATACCATTAACTGCAATATACCCAGAATCATGTGCGGCCGTATTTGTACTGCGGTGAACCCAGTGAACAATAGCGCCATCAGGTGAAGGCCGCCCACCATTGGCAAATGAATTTGCTGTAATATAATCACCGCAGGCTTCAAATTTCGCACCTGGTGAAGCTTGTGGAACGATACCAAATTCTTCATTATAGATGACTTCAACAAGATCTTTAGCATTCGTTCCGATTTGAACTTCATAGTGGTGATGACCTGTGTAATCGGGATAAAATTTTGTCAATGTTCCTGTAATATGAGCGCGGCTGCGAAATTTATTTTGTGTTGTATTTTTCCATTGAATAACTTCCGCATTATTTACGGCTAAAGAGTGACCTTTTGCCATGCAACCCGGAGACAACTGAGCAAAGCTTGATGCGGAAAAAAATATCAGACCAATTTGTAATACTGTTTTTTTCAAATTCATAGAAATCTCCTTTAAGTAAGTCATTAGATGCGTCTTTGCCTTAGAGTTTCATTTTTATTGGAATTTCACAAATGAAATATATGTCATTTGTGTTGACTGTTTATGGCCCCAAATTTAAAACAATTGAAATGAATGATAACTTAATCTTTTCGCGGAGTTAATATGAATAATATAGGTCAGATCAACAGTCGTAAAAATACAAAAATCGGCCAAATACTTATCAACCTTATACTTTTGATAGGATTGTCTCTATTTTTGCCAGTTGCAGCAGGTGCCGCAATTAAAGTCGGTTTAGTTTTAGACAAGGGCGGAAAAGACGACAAATCATTTAACACCTCGGCCTATGAAGGGGCTATGAAGGCCGTCAAAGAACTAGGGATAGAATTAAAGTATGTCGAAGCAACTGATTCAAATTCTTTAGAATCATTGCATCGAAATTTTGCACAAAAAAAATATGATTTGATTATCGGCATCGGATTTGCCCAGGCAGATGCAGTTAAAAAAGTTTCACTGCTTTTTCCTGAAATTCATTTTGCGATTGTTGATGGTGATGTCCAAGGTTCAAATGTACGAGCGCTTTTATTTCAAGAGCACGAAGGTGCATTTTTAGTCGGGGCAGCAGCAGCGATAAAATCAAAAACTGCAGTGATTGGTTTTATAGGTGGCATGGATATTCCGCTGATCAGACGATTTCAAAAAGGTTATGAAGCGGGCGCCAAACATATTAACCCTAAAATTATTGTTTTAAATAATTATATTGGTGTTACAGGAGAAGCGTGGAATAACCCCGCAAAAGCCAAAGAGATAGCCCTGGCGCAAATCAATCAAAAAGCAGATGTCATTTTTCACGCTGCGGGTGCCTCTGGTTCGGGGTTATTTGATGCAGCAGCTGATAAAAAAGTTTTTGCAATTGGTGTTGATTCAAATCAAAACTGGATTAAGCCAGGAACTGTATTAACAAGCATGCTAAAACGAGTCGATGTTGCAGTTTACGATACTATTAAATCAGCAGTGAATAAAAATTTTAAAGCCGGAAAAATCATGTATGGCCTTAAAGATCAAGGTATTGACTGGGCACTTGATGCCAATAATGAAAAACTGTGGTCTGTCGCAGAGCAAAACAAATTAAATGAAATTAAAATTGGCATTATCAAAGGGACAATCACTGTTCCAGATTATTACAAGACAAAATAATTTTTTAAATGAGCCTTGTTGAATTTAAAGATATTACTAAAAGTTATGTGGTTGATCGTAATGGTCAGCCACAAATTATTTCAGCCTGTCAAAAAATCAGCTTTCAGATTCAAAAAAATACAATTCATGCTTTGATTGGTGAAAACGGAGCTGGTAAATCAACGCTTATGAAAATTTTAGCAGGCGTTGAAATTGCGGACTCGGGTGAAATTTTTATTCGAAATGAAAAATACGAACCAAAATCAGCAACAGATGCCCATAAATTTAAAATAGGAATTGTTCATCAGCACTTTATGTTGGCCGAGAATCTAACAGTTCTAGATCATTTAATATTAAATTGGCCGAAACAATCACTTTTTAGAAAAAAATCAATTTTAGATATAAAATCAGCAATCACAGAAATTGAAAAAAAGTTTAATTGGAGATTTAAATTAAATATTCAAATAAAAAATTTATCTGTCGGCGATCAACAACGCCTTGAAATTTTAAAAGCTCTTTTAGTTAAGCCAGAAATTATTATTTTTGATGAGCCGACAGCCGTGTTGTCACCACAAGAGATCAAAGATTTTTTAAAATTTATTTCCGAATTAAAAAAACAAGGTCATGCGGTGATTTTGATTACTCATAAGTTGCATGAAGTAAAAGTGGTCGCAGATACGGTGACTGTTCTGCGTCGAGGTCAATGTGTGGCCTCAAAAGCGGCATCAGACCTTTCAATTGATCAACTGGCCGAACTGATGATCGGTGAAAGATTACGTGATGTCAGGCTGCCTGAAAAAAAAATTGCCTCAAAAGTTGGTGCATTTCATTTTAAAAATATTCCATTCGATATTCAACGTGGTGAAATTTTTGGAGTCGCTGGCGTTGATGGCAATGGTCAAAGTGAATTGATTCAGAAAATTTTAGCCCAATTAAAGATGGATCGGGTGAATTATGCAGACATATCCGAAGACCGTTATGCCTTATGCTTATTTCAGGGTTTAACACTCGTGCAACATATGATTTTGTCCCATCCTAGAACTCTTACAAAATGGGGATTTATTTTACAAAAAGAATCGAAAAAAACAACTGCGCAACTTCTTGCGGATTGGGACATCAGGCCACCAGAAATCGATATGAAAATTGAAAACTTATCAGGCGGCAATCAGCAAAAATTTATTGTAGCAAAAGAACTTTATAAGGACCCAGATTTTATCTTAGCTGCCTATCCGACCCGAGGAGTCGATCTGTTAGCACAACAGAAGATCCAAGCTGCTTTTGTCGAATTTGCGTATCAGAAAAACAGATCCGTTTTCCTGATCTCTTCTGATTTGGATGAAATATTAAAGTTTTCCGATCGCTATATTATTTTATCAAGTGGTCAAATAAATGGTCCATTTTTGCGAAACCAACTGAATGAATCAGAAATCGGCCAACTGATGGCAGGGCCTGCAAATGTTAATTAATTTAAAAAAATATATGCCACCATGGCTGGGATTACTTTTGGGTCTTATCGGATGCTGCCTTGTGACTGTTT
>JAYVKY010000150.1:0-5082 GCA_043767965.1 Pseudobdellovibrionaceae bacterium | reverse complement strand
CGAAATAATTTTCAGCAAGGCCGACAACAAGGCTTGTGATAAAGGCTTCAAGATAACTTAAGGCCATGTTTTTTTTTATATGTTCTGTCACTGTGAAATATATTAGTGCGTATTTCGTTTTAAATTGAGTCGATATTTATAGGATTTAGACCAAGGTCCCAAATCCGTATTAAAATAAATTAATATTAGTTTCATACTGGCTTAAGATGCTACTGGTATTCTATAGCTACAACAAAGGAGATCTCGATGAAAAAGTTTTTAATGATTATGACAGTTCTGGCAGTATCACAAGTTTTCGCTCAAGGTGAAAAAGGCAAGCCTTGTATGGAAGTCAAAAAAGCCTGTGAAGCCGCTGGATTTACAAAAGGTGATCACAAAGAAGGTAAGGGCTTGCATAAGGACTGTATGCAAAAATTAGCAAATGGCGAAGTCGTCAGCGGTGTATCAATACCGGCTGATGTTATTTCAGCGTGTAAAGAAAAACGTACTGAACATAAAGAGAAAAAATCAAAATAATTTTCTGATTTAATACTCTTTGATAAAAAGTTGATGAAGATCCTTATCATTGTAAGGATCTTCATTTTTTTCTAAATCCTCAGTTGAATATCCAGATCTGATCCCAATCACGCTGACAGAATCCTCGGTCAGAATAAAATCAATGCGCCAAGTTCTATAAGCCAAGACCCAATATCCGTTTAATTCAGAGACTCTTTTTTTATCAGAATTGATAGGGTCGTATTCAAGTTGTCGTAAAATAAAAGGCTTCAATTCAGTTAACGCATTTGATTCTAAAAATTCAATGTGCTCTATAGCCATTGGCGAGAATTGAATTTTATATCTTTTCACATTATGCTTTAGCCATTCAATGCGGGCCTCTGGAACCAAGTCACTTTCGGGGTGATAGGGTTTGATATCTAAAATGGGGGTCTCATTTAAAAGATCATTGGGGCCTACAAAAATATTTAGCCCTTCGATTCTTTCAATTTTAACAACAGTCATACCAATGGGGTTTGGACGATACGGAGCTCGCGTTGCAAAGACGCCAATTTTTCGATCAGAGCGCGGCGTAAGAACTAAAGGCTTCCAGTTTTCATTTTTATGAAATTTATAAATGATCCAAATATGCGAGCAGCCTTCAAGATCCGTCAGGGCTTGTTCAAAATTAGATCCTGAATTTAATTGAATAACCCCGGGTTTTGAATTTTCGTCAGGTTGCCGTGACGCCTGGTAGGGTTCAACTTGTTCAGATGAAAAAAAACCGATCGGCGCAAAAATAATGCTTTCCAAATTTTTCATCAAACTAAATGTTGAACTTCGTTATATTGTTTACGCCATTCAAAACCAGCAATAGCTGCTGAGACACTGGCATTTAATGAATTTTTAATACCATAAGTTGGTATTTTTCGAATTTCATCAGATAATTCTAATTGAATTTGATCTAAACCAAAGCGTTCATTGCCAATAACAAATGCCAAGGGTCTTGAAAAATCAAAATCTAAAGTGATATCTTTGGCTTTTGCCGTCGTCTCTAGTGAAATGATTTGAACATTCTGTTGTTTCAGCTTTTGAATACAGTCTAGAAATGAACAGTGCTCCCACATCATGACAAAGGTGCTGCCGAGAGCTGCTTTTTCAACCTGAAGTTGATGCGGGGTTGGAGTGTATCCAGTCAGCCAAATTTTTGCAACACCCAATGTATCAGCTGTTCTAAAAACAGAGCCCACATTAAATGCAGAACGTAAATTATCTAAGACAAAATGCAGAGGCGCCCTGGGCATCACCAAATGATCGCGATCAGTAGACGAAATTAAAAAATCATCATCTGTAATATTTTTTTTCAGATATCTTTCAAATGGAACAGCGATGGTCGAAAAATGTCGAATTGTCATGTGTGCTGATAGCGAATTTTTATATTTTGATAATTTTTGTAAAATCGGATCGTCTGATTTTTCAAGACGGGCAATCATATTAATTAATTCTTCAAGTAATTGTTGGTCAAAAATTCCGTCAGAAGAATCTTTCTCTAGGCCTATAAATAATTGATAGATAGCTTCAACAGTTTTTTTCATTTAACTTTGGCTCCGATTTTTGCACCGGCATCGGCTGATAAAATAAATAAATCGGCTCCACCATCGCCCGCTGCCAAAACCATGCCTTCGCTGATGCCAAATTTCATTTTACGGGGTTTCAAGTTTGCACAAATTAAAACAAGACGACCTAACACTTGTTCAGCCGAATAAGCAGATTTAAGGCCTGCAATAATTTGCTTTGTCTGGCCATCATTGAGTTCGACTTTTAAACGTAATAATTTGTCTGCTTCTTTGATCTCTTCGGCCTCGATTATTTTGGCAATTCTAAGATCAATTTTTTCAAAATCTGCGAAATCAATTTCTGCAGCCACTAGCTCTGTGATTGCTGGTTTGGTTATCGGCGATTTATTTTTTTGTGCTGTGTCTGTTTCAGTTTTAATTTTTTCAAAAATTTCTTTTTGTTCTGAAATCATTGCATCAATTTTTTCTTTCTCAACGCGCGAAGCCAAATGCACATAATTTTGTATAGTGTGATGTTCAATTATTTTTTTGCAGTCGCTCCATACATAGTTTTTTTCATTCATTAATGTTTCAACTTGTAAAACCAAATCTGGTAGGATGGGTTTTAAATAGATCGCTAAAATTCGAAATGCATTTAGTGTTGTGGTTAATACCTTTTGAGTCTCTTGTGGATCTGTATCAGCCGTCTTCCATGGGGTTTTATCGTCAAAATACTTATTCGTCAGTTCCGCCAGTTCACGAATTGCAGTTGTTGCTTTATTTGTGTCTCGTTCATTATAAAGTTTTTCGATTGAGGTGCTTGCCTCTTGAATTGTGTGAAGCAGTTTTAAACCATCAGCATCGCAAACCGACATTTGGTGATTAAATTTCTTATTGATCATCTGGGCGCCACGTGATGCTAAATTCACAATTTTTCCGACGAGGTCTGAATTTACTCGATTTGTAAAATCTGTAAAGTTCAGGTCTAAATCATCAATCGAACCACTTAATTTTGTGGCGTAATAATATCTAAGGTATTCGGGATTTAAATGTTTTAAATACACATGGGCTGAAATAAAAGTGCCTTTTGATTTACTCATTTTTTCGCCGTTGATCATCACATGGCCATGAACATTCACTTTTGTCGGTGTTCTAAAATCTGCACTTTCTAAAAATGAGGGCCAAAATAGTGTATGAAAATAAACGATATCTTTACCGATAAAATGATAAACTTCAGCTGTTGAATTTTTATCCCAAAATTCTGAAAGGCTACGGTCTTTAGTTTTTAAATACTGCTCGGTCGCCGAGATATAACCCATCGGTGCATCAACCCAAACGTAAAAATACTTTTTATCTTCACCAGGGATTTGAAATCCGAAATAGGGATCATCACGTGAAATATCCAGATCCCGAAGGTCTTCATTAAACCACTCAAGCATTTTTTTTGAAATTTCAGGAACGGTGTGACTGGGTAACCATTCGGTTAAATATTTTTTAAATTCATTGAGCTTAAAAAATACGTGATCACTTGGTTTTTTAATTGGTGTTGTCCCACACAAAGAACAGCCCGGGTTTTTTAAGTCTTCAGGGCTGTATGTGGCTCCGCAAATGTCACAGCTATCCCCGTATTGATCAGGGGCCTGGCACTTGGGGCAAGTGCCTTTGACAAATCGATCTGGCAAAAACATTTTATCATGTTCACAATAAAGTTGTTCGATCGGTTTTTTATGAATCAAATTTTTGGCTTTCATGCGCGAATAAAATAATTCACATAATTTTTTATTTTCTTCAGAATTTGTTGATCCATAGTGATCAAAATCAATCGAGAAAGATTTAAAATCAGCTAAATGATCATGATATGATTTTTCAATCCATGATTCGGGTGTGATGCCTGCATTTTTTGCCGCAATCATAATCGGTGTTCCATGTGTGTCATCGGCACATATAAAGATGCATTCGTTTCCTAACATTTTTTGAAAACGCGAATAAATATCTGCTTCGATGTGTTCCATCATGTGTCCCAGATGAATAGGGCCATTGGCATAGGGCAGGGCGCAAGTAATTAATATTTTACGTTTCATGACGTAATCCTTTGTCGATCTAAATTTCGATCTGTATTTTTTCTAAAAGTTCGGGGTCCGAGAGCACCATTTCGCCGCCGAGTGCAATTGCTGTTAATGGGTTCTCAGCCAAGCGCACGGGGATGCGTACCTCAGATTCAATTTTTGCACACAACTCTTTAATTAAGGCTCCACCACCGGCCAAGACAATGCCTGAATCTATGATATCAGAAACCAGTTCTGGTGGGGTATTCTCTAGTGCATTTAAAATGCCGTGAATAATTTGTTGAATTGAATCGGCCAAAGCCATTCCGATTTCTTCAGATGAAATTATTTCCGTTTTTTGAAAGCCTGTTTGCAAATCGCGACCTTGGATAGTTTCGGTGATAATATTTTTTTTAGGCAACGCCGTCGACAATTTTAATTTTAAATACTCAGCCTGTTGTTCGGTGACGATCAGATTTCTGTGTTCTTTTAAATATCTGACAATAGCTTCGTCAAACTTGTGGCCGCCTAATCTTAATGGTTCACAATAAACAATATCAGCCAATGCAATCACCGCAATTTCAGTCGACCCACCACCAATATCAATAATCATTTGGCCTGTGGCGCCCTTTACCGGCAGACCGGCTCCTAAGGCGGCAGCCATGGGTTCATCGATCAGATAAGTTTTACTGGCGCCAGCGGACCGGCATGCCTCAATCACTGCTTTTTTTTCGACCTCAGTGATTCCGTAAGGCAGTGACACAACAACTTTGGGTCTAGATAAGGAAATTTTTTTAATCGCTTTTGTTAAAAAACTTTTTAGCATTACGCGTGTGGCATCAAAATCTGCAATCACACCATCTTTGATGGGCTTAATAACAACAATATGGCCCGGATTTTTTTTTAGAATTTCGCGGCCCTCTAGGCCCAAGCCTAAAATTTTTCTTTTTTTGGGGTCAATATCTGACACCATAACCTCTGAAGGTTCGTTTAAAACCAAACCGCGC
>JAYVKY010000149.1:0-2839 GCA_043767965.1 Pseudobdellovibrionaceae bacterium | reverse complement strand
GGCATAGTCGCTCAGTCCCTGCGTTCGCAAATGATACATAAACCCAGCCGCAAAGAAATTATCCCAGTGATACCCCACTTTTAAAGAGTAGATCACGTTATTATAAAAAAGCTCATCCGTCATATTGACCCTGTAGAAAGAAAGGTCAATTTTTTTTGTAAATTCAATATTTTTATTTAAAACAGTTTCTGGGTAATCCACCCTTGGCAGAGCCGTATCATAGCGCAAATCACTTTGACTGTATTCCACCTCATCCATGACTGCTTTCGCAGGCAAACTGCCGATCAGAATCAAGATGCTATAAAAAATTAAAAATTTATTTTTCAAAGGACTGTCCGTTCAATTCAACTTGTGGAATAAAATTTTCTTTAATTTTGATCATTTTTTTTAAATTAAAATTTTTAGACGCCTGTATGTTTGATAAATCCGGATTTGCCGTGTTTCCTTTAACCAGATCTTCTTCGAAATTTATTTTTAATCGTAAAGGTTTTTTATATTTTGCAGTTGTGTTGGCTTGATCTTCAGCCAAAGCCACATTCGCTATCAAAAAATGAATGTTAAATACAATCAGGATTAAAAAAATATGCTTACTCATTCATACACCTATTTATTCCAACATACTGGTAGCTACCGATCTCATCCACCCAAAATTCACCTTGAAACGGCCAATATCTAAAACCATTTTCTGTATAATAATTACTTTTATGAGTCGCATTTAAAAATTCCGATTTTTCAGCTTCGGTCATTCGAGTCGATATTTTCAACTGAGTTTTCTTTAAATTTAAAGCCTCATATCTGATTAATTCGAACTGACTGTTGAACTCTTTAGCTTCGGCCAATCGATTTGAAACAGCTTGTCTAAAATCAGTTATTAATTTTCTTTGAGTAACTAATAAACGATTTGAATATATTTTTTCAAAAAATGCACTTAATGTTTTGTTTGCCGCCAAGGCAGATTTTCGAAAGTTTGATTTTTCATTTTTTAGTTTATCCACAAGCTGTAACTGATCTTTAATTTTTTTATCATCCAATAATGTTCGTACAAAATAAAAGGGTAAGGCAGTTTTAAATTTAGGTTGATATCCATTTCTAATTAATTTTAAATTTAAATTGGTCTGATTAATCATTCCTAATACTTCCGCATTAGGGGCGTTTCTTTGTAACCAACGATCAATATCTTTAGGGAATGACTCGTATGTTGTCTCGTATTTTTTAATTGATGACTCGATATCTTCCCTTTGACAAATGAAAAGCAAAATAATCATTCTTAAAATCAACGACTCTGGATCATAAAATGTTTCATAGAATGGAGTTTGCAGCGTTTCAATTGAACTTAGCGCCGCCCTGAAATTCAGAGACCGAAACTGGGCCCAAGCAAGTTCAAACTGTGATTGCCTGTAATATTCATAGTTTTTAGGAATACTTCTGTAGGTTTCGATGGCGTTCTGCCATTGTTTAGATTGATATAAAGTCCGTGCTATCGCCAGAGAGGCCAATCCCTTTTTCTCGTCTAAATTTGATTTATTTGCATAAAGCGCTTCGAGCTGTTGAAAATAACCATAGGCTAATTTAACATTATTTTTTTTCAATTCCAATAGCCCTAACTGATACAGTGCATTTTCATTTTGTGGATTAATCTGCAAAGCTTTTAAATAATTCTCTTCAGCGCGTGCAGCCTGATCTTGACTTATAAAAACTTCGGCTGATTTTGTATAAAACGTTTCTTTAGAAATCTTTGAATTGATATCAAGTTTTGATATCGCATAATTTAATAAACTTTTATCTTTCAACTGATCTGTAATCTGAACCAATGTCAAAAGTGATTTTTCAGATATTTCAGCATCACCTTGCCCCACGGTCGCTATCAACGGAAATGCAGCGGCCTGATTATAGCCCAAGCGAAATAAAGCAACACCCAACCACTGTTGTGCTGTTATTTTTTGTTTCAAACTGATTTTTTTTGAATATCCATACCCCAATTTAAACAAAATTGGCACAGCCCTTTGGTATTGCTTTGTATCCATTAATGGCTTTACAACTTTAAAAGCTCTGGCATCCAGTTCGGCCTGCGAATAACTTGTCAAAAATAAAAATATAGAAAATAAAATGATTTTCATTTTTATTGCGCCAATCTTTTGCCTTCAAGCAAGAAGCCTGAATAGCCTAACGTTAAAACAATTGAATTTGCACTTTGTTCTGCACCATTAATGTTGATTGCTTTGTAAAAAACCCAATTTAAATCAAAACGAAGTGCCGAACTGTCCGATAAGGTAAATAAATTACCCAGGCCCGCATGAAAACCCATTGTGTTCGACGATGTTTTAGTATTTACCTGACCAACACCTAGATTAAAAAAAGTTTCATATTGATAAATTTTCTCATTGAATAGGCTCATTTTTCCGTAGATTGGGTTCCAATAGGCAGCTACGCCGTAATAGCTTTTAAGATGAATTAAATTCTGAACATTTAAATTTTCATTATTTTCAAGATCGCGCAATTCATCGCGCCCAGAGGCTGAAAAATAATAATAAAATACTTTGGCACCATAGGCTTCATTAAAATGATAAGTTAGATCAAAAAGCAGACCAAAAGTTCTGTAAAATGCTTCAGTTGTGACTAATCCTCCTGAAATATTCCACTGCATTCTTTCGCTTTTATCCAGCACACTTTTTTGCACAATGGCCATTGATTCTGAAAAATGTGCCGAGCGCAGACCTGAATAATCAATTTTTTCATTTTTACTTTTTTCTAAAGTAATTTCATCCTTATTTTCATTGGATTCATTGGATTCAATCAATGTCGGTACATTTTTTTCTAGCAAATTTGTAATTTGATCAAC
>JAYVKY010000148.1:0-4220 GCA_043767965.1 Pseudobdellovibrionaceae bacterium | reverse complement strand
TATTGAAAAAATGCTCGCAACTGATATGAAGCCGCCACTAGGTATCTCGTACAAGTTTGAAGGTCAGGCGCAAGATTTTAAAGACTTGATGGTCAATATGTCAATTGCACTAGGGTTAGGTATTTTATTTATTTACCTGGTGCTGGCATCGCTGTATGAAAGTTTTGTGACTCCGTTTGCAATTTTACTGGCATTGCCATTAGCAATTTCAGGTGCGTTTGTCGGACTTTTAATTTTTCATAAGACGATTGATATATTTTCAATAATTGGGTTTATTTTACTGATGGGTGTTGTTGCAAAAAATTCTATTTTACTTGTGGATTATGCAATGCATTTACTCAAAGAAGGTCTTAGTATTAATGAAGCTTTGATCAAAGCGGGACGCACACGACTGCGTCCAATTTTAATGACATCACTGGCATTAATAGCCGGTACATTGCCAATAGCGGTTGGCCTGACAGCCCTCGGAAGTCAGCGGCAATCTATGGGAGTTGCTATTATCGGGGGCGTGTTAAGTTCGACGCTATTAACATTAATTGTTGTGCCTGCAGCCTTTGGTTATATTGAACGGTTTAGGATTTGGTCGCAATCTAAGGCGAATAAATTTCGTGGTGATCAAAGCCCTGTTCAGTCTAAGAATTAATTTTTCGAATCGACTGCAGCTTCTGATCAAATTGGCTCCAGTCGTCATTTTTGGAAATAGCTGCCCAAATTGATTCAATTTCATCAATCAATAAGGCTTCAGGAATTTCATTTTTGAAATAATCTGAAGACAGCAAATTCACGTCAAGAATTTCAGCTTTACTGAAGGCTGAAAATAAATTTTGAGTATCAAATTTTTCGTATTTTTTAAGTTTTACAGACGATAGATTAAAGCTATTGAAATCAAAGAATGTTTGTTCAAATAATAGTTTATTTTCTTCGAGCAATTTAAAAAATTCAGAAATAGCAACAGAGCAATCAGTGGCTGTTTTAAATTTAATATTTAAACGGCAGCAAAAATATTTTTGAATACTCAGATTAAAATCTGTTGAAAAGTTTTCAAGTATATTTTCAAATGGTAAATCGGGATATGCTTTTTTTAAACTGAACCCAAGCTGATTTAAATTCCAAAAAAAACTATGGGGTTGTCGACCATAGCAGTATAGCCCTTGTTGATCAAAATAGGCCGCGGTAAAGTTGGGGTCATAGTGTGGCATAAACCGATACGGACCATAATCAAATAATTCGCCAGAGATATTGATGTTATCTGTATTTAACACGCCATGAATAAATCCTGACATCATGATTTGGGCGACAAGATCCGCATTTTTTTCACAAACCAATTGAAAAAAGCGGGCTGCTAATAAGTTTTCATTTCGCGGATCAATTTTTTGAAATTCATTTGCATAGTAAAAATTCATACAGTACGAAGTTAATTTTTTAATATTTTCAATTTGATTCAACGTTGCCAGCCGCTGAAAAGTGCCAATACGAATGTGCCCCCGAGAAAACCGAGTCAGAACAGCCGAACGAGTTGGGCTGGGTTCATCATTTCGAATTAAATTTTCACCGGTTTCAAAAATGCAGGCAGTTTGGCTTGTGTCAACTTTCAGTGCGACTAGCATTTCAGTGGCTAAGGCTTCGCGTACGGCGCCTTTAAGTGTTAATCGGCCATCGCCGCTGCGTGAATAGGGTGTTGTACCGCTGCCTTTTGTGCCAAAGTCATACCATTGATTATCTTTTAAAATTTGTGCAAAGACAAAACCGCGACCATCGCCAATATCTGGATTATAATGTTGAAATTGGTGCCCATGGTAGCGAAGCGCTAAACAATGTGGAAGATTATTTTCAAGTGCTTTAAAATGCCATAAATAATCAGAATTAAAATTTAGATTTATGGATTCGTTCAAATAACGTAATTTTTTCTCTGAAAACACGGCGGGTTGAACTGGATCATAAAAGTCAGAGCCTAATTGAAGCAGAGGTAATTTTGAATTTTGCCAATGATTCATATTTTTTTGCGTAGACCTTGCCTATCTTGATTTTCAAATATCAATTGAAAACCAAATGATTCAGAGTAAGCTCTACTTGTAAAATATTTATTAAAAACAAACAACAGGAGAATCCTATGAACAGAAGACAATTACTATCATCACTTATAACTATCACCGGAATTGCTGCGATCTATCCAGTGATCGCAAGCGCTGAACGAAAACGTGGTGGTGAGACAACTGCGACAGGACCAGTTCTTGTTGACCCAAAGGATCCTCAAGCTAAAGCTGTTAGTTATGGCGCAACACATAAGACAATTACAGACAAAGCACTTCAAACAGAGCGTACGGGTGTAAAGTGGGCTGATCAAAAATGTGCAAATTGTGCATTCTATGATGCAACTAAGGAAGTCACTGTTGGCGGAATCAAGGCTGCACCGTGCGCAATGCCTTTTGCTGCAGGAAAAGTCGTCGCATCAACAGGCTGGTGTACAACTTGGGCGAAAAAAGTTTAAGGTTATTAAAAATTTGATTTAAAAAAAATTATTTTTTTAAATCGCGCAAAGCACGTCGCAGAACTTTTCCGACGTTCGTTTTTGGAATTTCAGCAATGAATTCGACGTGCTTGGGGACTTTGTAATTTGTTAATGACTCTTTTGCAAAGGCAATGACATCTTTTTCTGTCAATGATGAATCTTTTTTGACGATGAAAACTTTAACAACTTCGCCCGAGTGTTCGTCGGGTACGCCAATGGCAGCGACTTCTAAAATTTGTGGATGTTTAGATAAAACTTCTTCGACTTCGTTTGGGTAAACATTAAACCCTGAAACTAAAATCATATCTTTTTTGCGATCCACAATTTTAAAAAAACCATCTGGGTCCATCTGGGCTATATCACCCGTATAAAGCCAGCCATCTTTAAGCACTTTTTCAGTTTCATCTGGACGTTTATAATAGCCTAACATAACTTGAGGCCCGCGCACACACAGCTCACCAGATTCGCCCTTATTTGTAACATCGTCACCCGCGTCATTGATAATTTTCACTTCAGTTTCAGGCAGTGGCAAACCAATCGTACCTACACGGTCTGTGCCATCGATCGGATTACAACAAACAACCGGTGAAGATTCTGTCAGACCATAACCTTCAATGACATTTGAACCTGTTGCACGAAGCCAATTTTCTTTGACAGATTTTTGCAAAGCCATGGCTCCGGCGACACAAACTTTGACAGCTGAAAAATCAATAGTCGAAATATCAGGGTGATTGGCTAAGGCATTAAACAAAGTGTTTACGCCAGTCAAAATTGTGAATTTTTCTTTACGCAATGTTTTAATGAAAGCCGGAATATCACGCGGGTTAGTGATTAAAATATTTTTTGCTCCATAGCGCATAAATGCCAAGCAACAAACTGTTAATGAAAAAATATGATAAAGTGGCAAAGGAGCCAAAGAAATTTCTTCGCCTTCGATCAAGCGGGGCTTCATCCAAGAGCAAATTTGCAGCACATTGGCAATAATATTTTTGTGACTAAGAACTGCGCCTTTGCTGACGCCCGTTGTGCCGCCAGTGTATTGTAAAAATGCAGTATCAGAGGATTTAATTTGCGGCTGTTGGTAGGTTAGTGTCGCACCTAAAGATAAACACTGCGACCAGGTGTGATGTTTCAACTTAAATTCAGGGACCATTTTCTTTATTTTTTTAAGAATAAAGTTAATCACGTTTTTTTTGATAAAAGGCAGCTGATCACCGACAGAAGTTACAATTACGTTTTTAATTTGAGTTTCAGGTAAAATCTTTTCTAGTAAGTGTGCAAACTGAGCCAGAATAACAATAGTGGTTGCGCCCGAATCATTAAATTGGTGCATCATTTCAGGTGCTGTATAAAGTGGATTTGTATTTACAACGATAAGGCCCGCGCGAAGAGCACCAAACATAGCAATCGGGAATTGCATAACGTTCGGCAGTTGAATAGCAATACGGTCACCTTTTTTAAGATCTAACGTGTTTTGCAAATAGGATGCAAATTGCCCTGATAAAATATCAAGTTCATTATAGGTTATTTCGCCCCCAAAGTTAGAAAAGGCTATTTTATTTCGATATTTACGAACAGATTCGTCAAAAACATCCAAGATATTTTCATATTGGTTTAAATCAATATTTACTAAGACCTGTTTGGGGTATTTCTTCGTCCAGATGGGGCTATTCATTTGATTTTGCATTTTTTGAATCCTTTAGGAAAGTAT
>JAYVKY010000147.1:0-4912 GCA_043767965.1 Pseudobdellovibrionaceae bacterium | reverse complement strand
AACCTTGTCTTTGGGGTCGTCGGAATAAACAAGGACACGATCTTTATTTGGCACTTATAGAAAGTAATATGCAAACAATTTTTTGTCTATGCATTAATTTTTATGACTGCCGCGTCGGAAGTGACATTTGATCAGTTTTTTGCTGTGAGGCTGACTGATCTAGGCTATGACGACTAATTTCTTGGCCATCGTATCTAAATATTTGTCGCTCATTTTCCATAATTGTGATCAGACTTACTGGACGTCTCCAAATTTTGTTTAAGTTTTTTAAAGTTTCATCCATATATTTGGGCTGTAAATCGAGACCTTCGTGTGCATGCAAAAGCAACAATTCGCCTCGGTTTTCAAAATTAGCATCTTGAATTTTAATCACCGGCTGACCAAAGTTGGTCATTTGAAAAAGCAGTTGCGCTTTAATAGCTTTGAAATTTTTTGTGTCTACTTCGAATTTTCCAGTTTCATTATTCATTCTATAAACAAATAGTTTATTTCGTATGCAAAAGTCCTCCGTTAAAAATTCATCGATGAAGGTGACATCGTTATATATTTTTCGAACTTCAAATATTTTTTCTCGACCTTGATTTAATTTTTTATCCCAGTTTTTTCTTTCGCGAACATCATCGCAGTTCTCCCAATCGCGACCAAATTTTCCGGTATTCCAGCGGTTCTCAATGTCGCGCATTAATTCGATGCCGACTTTATAAGGATTGTAGCCGCTCATTTGCATAAACATGGTTCCCGCATGATGATCCGCAAAATCAATAATTTCTGAATCATTTAAAATGTGTTTCGTCATCATCTGAGAATGCCAGTACGAGGCCCAACCTTCGTTCATTGTTTTTGTCATTCCTTGAGGCGCAAAATAATAGGCCTCGTCTTTAATGATTGATAAAATGTCCTGTTGCCATTCTTCAAGCGGAGCATAGTGCACTAGAAAGTTCAGGATATCGCGTACAGGCTCTGACGGAAACTGGATTTTTGCATTCATTTTTGCAAGTTGCATTTGTTTTTGTTTTTCAACTTGATCTGGCGGATTAATATAATTTTTCATGTAGGGTTTATTGACGCCAAATAAGTATTCGGATTCTTTAAGTTCTGATTTTTTTTGTTTAAAATCATCCTTAAGGTCAGACTGTTGATTTAAAATAGAATGCCGATCAATTAAATTTTCAAGGCTTAAACACGTATCAATAAATTTTTCGACGGTGTCGTAACCATATTGGTCGATGTACCGACGAATGCGTGTGGCATGATTTGCCATTTGATCCATCATTTTTCTGTTTGTTTTTGAAAACCAAATATTATTTTTAAAGAAATCACAATGGCCATAGACATGTGCCATTACCAGCTTCTGGTCCATCATTGAATTGCCTTCCATCAAGTAGGCATAACAAGGATCGGTGTTAATCACCATTTCGTAAATTTTTGATAGACCATATTCATAAGACTTAGAGAGCTGTTCGTACTCCATACCAAACTTCCAATGTGGGTAGCGAACTGGAAAACCGCCATAGGCGGCGATTTGACTGATCTGATCGTAATTAATCAATTCAAAAACAGTTTCAAAACAATCAAGGCCGCAATTTTTTGCAATCTGTAAAATTTTTTTCCGTTCGGATTCTAGATCTTGTGTTAAATTTGCCATACAGATTTAGCCTACTTCCCTTTGCCTAAAAAATCTTTGATCGAATCTAATATTTTTTCTCTGGATTCGATTTGACTTAATGTCATCCGAGTATCATCGGCAAAATCTTTTTGTAGATCTTTTAAAAACTGGCCACTTCCATACTTGCTTTCGACCTGTCCGTATGAAAACACATTCACGCGCGGTAAAAAATAATCTTTAATCAGTTGCACGCAAACCCTGGTATCTTCACCGCTCCAGTTGTCGCCATCACTAAAATGAAATGGGTAAATGTTCCAGTCATCAATTGGATAATCTTCCTCAATGATCTGCTGACATAGTTTATAGGCAGAACTAATCAGCGTGCCGCCAGATTCACTGGTTTTAAAAAAAGTATCCTCATCCACTTCTTTGGCTGCAGCATCGTGAATAATAAATCGGGTCTCTAAACCCTTATAATGTTTTTTAAGCCATGTGTTGATCCAAAAAGATTCAAGCCGAACAATTTCTTTTTGCTCGTCACCCATCGAACCAGAGACATCCATCATGTATATAACAACTGCTTTTGTGTGCGGCTTTTGGATTTTTTTGACCGTTCTATATTGATAGTCATGACGAATCGGAATAATTACAGGGTCTTCAGGATTATATGATCCAGAAGAAATATACCTTGAAAGTGCTTTTTTATAGGTTTGTTTAAACTTTCTAAGACCTTCAGGGCCAACGGGAGCAATGCCTGAATATTTGTTTTTTTCGATGACTAAATTTTGTGTACCTTTGGGTTGAATATTCGGAAGCTCTAATTTTTCACCTAATATACTTGCTAATTCATCCAAGGAAATTTCAACTTCAAGCATATGTTCACCAACACCACTGCCCGCCTGGCCCTGACCATTGCCGGCCTGCCCCTCAGCCGCTTCACCCTGATCACCCTGGCCCTGTCCTACGCCTTTTTCATTTTCTTTCGAACCAAATCTAAAGGTTGGGATATCAATACGTGGTAACGGAATTTTAATCAGATCGCCGTCTTGTTTTCCGATCAACTCGCCATTCGTGACAAATCGTTTGAAATCATCGCGCACACGCCCCTTGATGATACTTTTAAAACGGTTTTGATCTTCACGAATGGGCATCCGGTTTATCCTTATCTATTTTTAATATCACCACGAGCAAAAATACTTGCTACATAATGAAGAACATCTGTTGCTGAGATTTCATCATAACCGAAATCTTTGATGAGTCTGGATTTAACAATATCAATTTTTTCTTGTGTCTCTTTATCGGAAACAGAACTAACCAATGATGTTAATTTAATGCTATCTTTTTGATCTTCAAACAATTTAAGCTCTAAAGCCTTGTGTAAACGTTCGTTCATTTTATAATTGAATTTTTTTCCATCTAAAGAAAGTGCACCAATATAATTCATCACTTCCCGACGAAAATCATCTTTACGAGATTCTGGAATTTCAATTTTTTCCTCGATCGTGCGCATTAATCTTTCATCCGGCTCGTCGTCACCGCCAGTGAATTGGTTACGCACCTTTTCGCGTTGAGTATAAGCCTTTAAATTATCGATATAATTTCCGCATAATCTTTGAAGTGCTCCTTCGTCTGCACTGATTGCACGCTGCACTTCAGATTTGATTGTTTCTTCGTACTCTTGTTTTACGACACCCAATAGCTCTTTGTACTCTTGCTTTAATTCATCATTACCAATCAAGGAATGGTGCTTTAGCCCACTTTCAAGTTCATTCATCACCATAAATGGGTTCACAGAGCCCTTATTCATTTGTTGAGCCAAGACCAAAGCGTTTGATAGTTTATCTTGAATATACCTGGGTGAAATTCCATCTAAACCTTCACGCATTGTTTCTTTTCGCAATTCTTTAACGTTATCTTCTGTAAAATTGGCTAATGTCTTGCCATTATATAATTTTAGTTTTTGCAGACGGGTAAGATTCGCTTTTTTAGGTTTTTCTAAGCGGGTCAGAATAGCCCACATCGCCGCCGTTTCAATCGTATGCGGAGCAATTGAAATTCCACGCAATCGCTGCGAGTTAAAATCCTTTTTATAGATGTTTACTTCTTGATTCAGGCGCGTGATATACGGAATATCAATTTTAACGGTTCGATCGCGAAGGGCTTCCATAAATTCGTTGTCTTGAAGTCTGCGATACTCAGGTTCGTTCGTATGCCCAATAATGACTTCATCAATAAATGTTTGAGCAAACTTTTTTGGCTTGATCCGATGCTCTTGTGATGCGCCTAATAAATCATATAGGAATGCAACATCTAATTTTAAAACCTCAACAAATTCAATCATCCCACGATTTGCAACATTAAATTCACCATCAAAATTAAAGGCGCGCGGATCAGAATCCGAACCGTATTCTGCAATTTTACGATAATTGATATCACCAGTTAACTCTGTTGAATCTTGATTTTTTTCATCTTTCGGTTGAAATGTTCCAATACCCACGCGATCAGCTTCAGAAATGTATAATTTCTTTACCTTTACATGCGATAAAACTTTCATAATATCACCATTATATTTTTCTATTAAATTCTTAAAAATAAAACGTGACGGTGGACAAAGTTCGCCATTGATTTTAATTCTAAAGTCACCGTCTTGACTGCGATTCAAATCATCACACACAGCTTGTCGCATATCATCTGGAATTAATAATAATGGCTCTTCATTCATCGGGCTTTGATAGACGCGAACATCTTTCCCAAAAAGCCCTTCAAGTTTTCCGGATTCATCAACCCATTCGAATGTGAACAGTGATCCTTTTTCAGTTTTCGAATAGGCCTCAAGACCTTTTTTTAACATTCGACAAATTGTTGATTTTGCAGAGCCCACGGGTCCATGAAGTAAAATAACACGTTTTTCTGTACCATAACCAAGAGCTGCTGCTTTTAATACATTCACCAATTTCATCAGCTGTACATCAAGACCAAAAACAGCATCTTTACCGTTGTTAGCAGCATCATCAAAAAATTTATATCTAATCACTTGTTTTTTAAAATCAATATATTCTTCTGTGCCAGCCTCTATGATCATATCAAACATTCGTTGGTAAGCATTGCGCGTCACTTTTGGATATTTTTTAATAAGATCCAAATATTCGAAAAATGTTCCGCTCCAATGGGCCACTGGCGATGTTTGTGCATTTTGAGTTTTTTCGACAATCTGCCTGAAGCTATTCGACATCGAATTAGAATTAGGGTTCGAAGACATGGTTTTCTCCTTAGAAAAAGGGAAGAGATCCTACCACTTAGATTATG
>JAYVKY010000146.1:0-10702 GCA_043767965.1 Pseudobdellovibrionaceae bacterium | reverse complement strand
CGCCACAACCTTAGAGCGCTTCAAATAATCAAGTGGATATGCAACATCCATATAGCGTTTCGTGAAATTGCTAAACGCAGTTAAGTGCACATCACTTGTGATTTTACGAAATGTAATCGGTGATTTTAGCGCCATTTTGTCCCCCCCCAGTAGCCAATCCTTTGGTTGCCCTTTGACTTATAGCAATGAAAGTGCCAGTTCAGATTCGTCTGCAAGTTTTAAATTGATTACATCAGGATCATATAGGCACCGGCAAGGATGTAATTCGAACTTAAAGTTTGAGCATAGCAGAAGCGACCCATTAATAAAAGTAATTAAACTGTTTCGTCGCATTTCTTAAAATACTTTTTAACTTAAATTTAAAAAATAAATTGCAAATATTTTTATAACCTACTTCAACTCAATTTTAATTTAAAGTCCTGTTAGCACTTGCATTAACTGATAGGTCATTTGCGCGCATTAGAGCGTCATGCTTATTCGAATTGTGCGGAATGTGATTGACAGACTTTAGTCATAGATAATTATAAACTTTATTGAGAGCGAAGAAATGAAGTCATTTATTTTTCGATCTATAATCCTACCTTTAACGATTGGTTTTATTTGAATATAGTCAGATAAAATGTTCAAATAAAACCCTATGGAAGCACCTAATTTTTTAAAACAAATTGTTGAAAAAGATCTTGAATCAAAAAAATATCCGCGTGTGATCACGCGTTTTCCGCCAGAACCCAACGGGTATTTGCATATTGGTCATGCGAAATCGATCTGTTTGAATTTCGGTTTAGCCAAAGAATTTGGTGGTCAATGCCATTTGCGTTTTGATGATACCAACCCCGAAACCGAAGACGTTGAATACGTTGAATCTATTCAAAATGATGTGAAGTGGTTGGGTTTTGATTGGGGTCCGAATTTATTTTATGCCTCTGATTATTTTCAGCAAATTTATGAATGGGCCATTCATCTTATTAAAAATGATAAAGCCTATGTCTGCAGTCTTAATGAAGAAGATCTTCGTCAGTACCGTGGTAATTTTACGACGCCGGGTAAAGACAGCCCGAACAGAAACCGATCAGTCGCAGAAAATTTAGACCTTTTAGAGCGTATGAAAAAAGGCGAATTTTCTGAAGGCGAACACGTTCTGCGCGCAAAGATTGATATGAAATCGCCAAATATGAATTTGCGTGATCCTTTATTATATCGAATTCGAAAAGTGCGTCATCACAAAACACATGATCAGTGGTGTATTTATCCGATGTATGATTTTGCACATCCGCTGTCGGACGCGATCGAAAAAATTACGCATTCAATTTGTACTCTTGAATTTCAAGATCATCGCCCGTTTTACGATTGGTGCATTGAAAACTGTCCGGTACCGGCACAGCCCAAGCAATATGAATTCGCAAGGCTGAATATGACTTATTTAGTCATGAGCAAAAGAAAGTTATTACAGTTAGTGAAAGAAAATTTAGTCATGGGTTGGGATGATCCGCGGATGCCAACTATTTCTGGAATTCGCAGGCGTGGTTACATGCCGCAAGCCATGCATGAATTTGCAAAACGTATTGGTGTGGCCAAGGCTGAATCACTCATTGATTTTGAAATTCTAGAGGCCTGTGTGCGCGATGATTTAGATGACAGATCACACCGCACGATGGCCGTGCTTCGCCCGATTAAGGTTGTGATTTCAAATTTACCAGAGGGGCATAAAGAAGAACTTGAAACATCTGTGCACCCCAAAAAAACAGAACTTGGTCGCAGGAAATTCTTTTTCACAAAAGAAATTTTTATAGATGAATTTGATTTCAAAGAAAATCCAGACGCAGATTTTTTCAGACTGTCACTAGGTAAAGAGGTGCGCCTTAGAAATGCGTATGTTATTCGCTGTGACGAAGTCAAAAAAAATTCTATGGGACAGGTCACAGAATTATTTTGTACTTATCTGCCAGAAACTAAAGGCGGCAAGCCCACAACAGACGGTCGAAAGATCAAGGGTATTATTCATTGGGTTTCGGCCACCGAATGCATTAACGCTGAGGTTAGATTATATGGTCGCTTATTTTCAGTTGCTGATCCGGAAAATACCGTTGAAGGAAAAGATTTCAAATCTAATCTAAATCAGAATTCATTAACTATCTTAAAGAATGCTAAACTTGAACCAGGTATGGTATTGGCAAATTATGAAAATCGCTATCAGTTCGAACGTGTCGGATATTTTTGTCTTGATAGCAAAGATTCAAAGCCAAACGCACTGGTTTTTAATATGACCGTTGACCTGGCGACGGGGCATTAATTATTTGGATACTGCGGACAGCGTGGGGCATAATCTTCAAGGCCCCAGCGTTGTTTTTCGCTGGCATTGGGATCACTGATTAATTTTTTTCTGTCAAAGCCGTCCAGATATCAAAAAAAGTTAATTTTAAATTGGATTTCAATTTAATGGGGCACCAAGTGTTTCCGATATCGCTGATTGAAAAAATTGAGCTTAATTTTTTAAAATTTTCAGCGGACATTTCTTTTTTAAAATAGGGATCATTATGTAAATTAAATGCATAATTGTAGATCAGCAGTAATTTGGCGTCACGGTTGGGCGTTGAATTGTCCGAATAGTCATTATTATTCATACACGAATTAATTGGTTTTTTTAAAATTTCAGTTAATGCGGCCTCGACGGTTTCGATTCGATAATGTGTTTCATTGCAAATCAACTTAATTAAACGCTCTGTTTTTTCATTGATGGTCTCGGGGCGCTCTCGAATGATAGTTTCAATTTCGTTAAAATATAAATCCAGAAATTTTGTTTTTTCAAACATTTCAAATTGCTGAAGGCTTGCTGCAGGGTTTTGGGAATTTGATTTTTTATAATGTTCGGGCCATTTAAAAGCCCGATAGCCCTCTTGATTTGTTCGCGTAATATGCGGCGCAAATGTGTATCTTTCAAATAAATTTCTAACTCGAGCAGGCTCTGTTGAATCTAAAATAACCGGAATACCTGTGGGTGAAACCGAAACTATTTGAACAGTGTGATTCGTAGGCTTTAGCGCAACAAAAATAATTCCGGCCCTGAACTGTTTGTTATTTATTCCGATGGGGTACGTGTCGTCAGACAAAGTGGATGTGTTTGCAGTAGTGTTTACTTTTTTAATAAATTCGCGAAATCTTTCTGTTTCATCTGAAATCAGATCAAAAGACTTGATCTGATTTGTCATGCTACCAGCTCGGAACGGTAATTTATAGGTAAAGGCAAAAACGGCTCGCATATTGTATGAGGCATCAGCACAATCATTCGGAATATTATATAAAATTGATGATGGGTTTGTATAGACGTCTTTTTTCCAGTTTACAGTGACCCATTTTGAATAAGCAGTTTCCCAAAGGTCATTCCATTGAAATTTATTCTCCCATACGGCGGCTGCGGCTGACAGTTGTATAAAAAATAACAGATTGAAAAGCACGATCTTGGCCAGGTTCATTTTAGGCTTTTTTAAATTCATATGAATCTAAAATGCAAAGCGACTGCCAATATTATGCAGTATGATGAATGGTCTTGAAAAATCACTTTCTCAAAATGAGAATATCGTTGATACTTTTTTATATGAAAAAGATAATTCAATACTTAATCGAATGTTCGGCCACTTTTTTTTACGTAGGTAAAATTCCGATAGCGCCCGGAACATTCGCCACACTGGCGACAATTCCGTTATGGTATTTTATGTCTGGGATGAACCCGATTTGGTATATGACAGTGACATTTGCTATTGTTATATTTGGTATTTTTATTTCTGAAGCCTATGAAAAAACTAAATCTGAACACGATTCAAAAGAAATTGTTATCGATGAGGTTGCAGGTTTTTTGATTACAATGGTATGGCTTCCGGTCACATGGCAGTCTGTTGTTTTGGGATTTTTACTATTTCGCTTTTTTGATATTGTAAAACCCCCACCGATTCGGCAGATGGATAAAAAAATTAGGGGTGGCGTTGGCGTCATGCTTGACGACGTTGCTGCGGGTATTTTCGCCAATATTATACTTCAGATCGTATATAATCAGACCTTATGGCTTGGAGCACAAATCCAGACCTTCTAAAATATATCGTGACAGATATGTAAGTTATATGTATTTTAATATGTAAATTATATGAAAGTACATCAAATAAGCCCCCAAAATAACCAGCGCTACTTCACACAAAATCTAGGTTGTGAAGTGGCCAAAACTATAGATCTTCTTCGTGACAGTGGTATGACCGTAGGGTTTGCTGAAAGCTGCACGGGCGGACTTTTGTCGAGTGAATTCACAAAAATTTCTGGGGTTTCAGATGTTTTTATGGGTTCAGTGGTTTGCTATTCAAACGCAGTTAAAGAAAATGTTTTAGGTGTAAAATCTGAAACATTAAAAATCTTTGGTGCGGTCAGTGTTGAATGTGCTCAAGAGCTTTCGACGGCAACTTTGAAAATCTTAGGAGTAACATTGGCAATTGCAATAACAGGTATTGCAGGTCCGATGGGCGGATCAGTAAATAGGCCCGTGGGTACTGTATTTATATCTGTATCGGGTATGGATTCTGTAAAGAATCAGATGGTAACAAAAAATTACTGTCACCAATTTGGCCAGATTGAAAGCGGTGAACTTTTGTTAGAAAATAAAATAACTCGCGAAGAAATTCAAAAAATGGCATGTACGGCCTCTTTAGAGCATCTTCAGCAGCTTATTCAAGAAATTAAATCTTAAACAATACAAGGGAGATCTATCATGGCAACACAAAATACAGAAAACTCAAAAGCAGCTAGCGAGAAACTTAAGGCGCTCGAGCTTGCGGTTTCAACAATCGAAAAACAATTTGGTAAAGGTTCGATTATGCGTTTAGGCACTGCGGATTCTTTAAATAAGGATGTTGAAATTATTCCGACAGGCTCTTTAAGTCTTGATATTGCGTTGGGCATTGGTGGTTTTCCAAAAGGTCGTATCATTGAAATCTTTGGCCCAGAGTCATCTGGTAAAACAACGATTGCATTGTCTGCACTGGCTCAAGCACAAAAAAAAGGTGGCGTCGTTGCTTTCGTTGATGCCGAGCACGCATTAGATATTAATTACGCACGTAAATTAGGAGTAAATATCGAGGACCTATTGGTTTCTCAGCCAGACACGGGCGAGCAAGCTTTGGAAATCACTGAAACGTTAATTCGCTCTGGCGCAATTGATGTGATCGTTATCGATTCGGTAGCGGCCCTTGTGCCGCGTGCAGAAATCGAAGGCGATATGGGTGATTCACACATGGGCCTACAGGCGCGATTGATGTCGCAAGCATTACGTAAATTAACTGCAGCTATCAACAGATCAAAAACATTAGTTATTTTTATTAATCAAATTCGTATGAAAATTGGTGTTATGTTTGGTAACCCTGAAACAACAACAGGCGGTAATGCATTAAAATTTTATTCATCTGTTCGTTTAGATGTCCGTCGCATTGGCGCAATTAAAAGCGGAGAAGAAGTCACTGGCAACAGAACAGCTGTTAAGGTTGTGAAAAATAAAATGGCACCGCCATTCACAAAAGTTGAATTTGATTTAATGTATGGGGAAGGTATTTCTGCGGAAGGTGATATTTTAGATTTGGCCGTGACTGCCAGTTTGGTCGAAAAAGCTGGCGCTTGGTACTCATATAAAGGTGAACGATTGGGTCAAGGTCGTGATCAATCTAAAGAATTTTTAAAATCAAATCCAGCAGTAATGGATGAATTAAGAAAATTAATTTTATCTAAAAATGGTATCGGTCAGTTATTATTAACAACTGATATGTCAGAATCTGTTGCTGGCGAAGAATCAGTTGAACTTGATCAGCCCAGAAAATCTAAAAAAAGCCCTAAAGAATTAGCTAAAGAAGTCAAATCTTCCGCTAAAGAAGAATTAAACTAAAATTTAAATCCTCTTAAAAAAATGGTGTCTCGATTATAAAACGTTGTTGTTGTAAAAGGCGGAAATTTATTTCCGCTTTTTTTATACTAAAGATTCCCACGGATAAATATCATGCAGATCGTGTTTAAGCTTAGTAGATCCGCCATAAAGCCCGTAAGTTTTTAACTTGAATTGTTTAGAATATTTTTTATAAAATGAATCTAATATTGTATAGTCACGCATATCATAGCCTTCAGTAAAAATAATTTTTACTGCAGTTAAATGATCTTGATGCAAATAGATTAATTGTAATGGTGTCGAGCTTGCTGATCTATAATAATAAATATTTTGCTTTGCAAAAGATTTGTACGACAACTGACTTAATATTTCTAAATATGACCATGTTAATATTTTCTTTTCAAAGTCAGCATTTAAATGATTTAAAAGTCCAATATCTGTCAAATAATAAAGTGGTTTTCCGGTGGACCCTTGAAATGGCTTAACTTGAAAGACAACAAACAAAAGCTCTAAAACTTTTAGGTATGCTTGAATTTGTCTTGTCGTCATTCTGAGTTTTTTGCCAATCTGTGTTGCTGTTGGCTCATCCATTGTGGCGATTTTTTCTATAATATTATATGCAATTTCTGACTCTAGTTTGTATTTTTTAATTTGATGCAGATCTCTTTCAACAGTTAATTTAAGCCAATCAGAAAATAAATGAGACTGTATAGACGTATCGCGAACAGAAAATATGCCAGGCAAGCCGCCATTTTTTAAATACTTTAAGAGCTCTTGTCTAGTTGCTCGATTTTTATTTTGAATAAATGGGAATTCTTTTTGCGAATTAAGATCAAGCTTAAGTGTCTCGGATAAATTTAATGGAAACAGGCGTATTCGACTTAATCTGCCAGTCAACGATTCTCTAATTTGTGTTTCATGGGAAAACTCAGTTGATCCTAAAATTATAAATTGACCAGGATTTTTTTTTTGATCAACGATTGCTTTCATCTCGTCAAACAGATGAGGTATTTTTTGGACCTCATCGATAATCAGGCTATGATCTTCTGATTGTTTTAAAAATGTGTTTGGGTTTTTATCGGCGAAATCGCGATGACTTTTTAAGTCTAGGGTGACGTAATCAGCTTTCTTTAGTTTTTCCAGCAGAAGGTCTTTAGCTAAAAAACTTTTTCCGCATTGTCTGGGGCCTTGAATTGATACTATGGGTGAAAATTTAATTTTCTTAAGAAGAAGCGGAAGGGCTTGTCGTTGTCGTACATGTGCTATGGCCATTAACAAAGCATACCCCCCCTATTTTTACATTACAATGTAAAAATAGGGGGGGTATGCTAATGGTCTTATGAAGCTAATGCCGTTTCAATATCACTAGCGATATCGGCAGGCTCAGTATTTGGGGCATATCTTTTTAGCACTTCGCCATCTTTGCCGACTAAAAATTTTGTAAAATTCCATTTAATCATTTCACTACCTAAGATGCCTGGGGCTTTTTCTTTTAGAAATTGATAAATGGGTGATGCGTTCGATCCGTTGACGTCAACTTTTGATAATACCGGAAACGTCACCTGGTAAGTCGTCGAACAGAACTGTTGAATTTCTGAATCAGACGCGGGTTCTTGAAAACCAAATTGATTACACGGAAAGCCCAAAATAACCAATCCCTGATCTTTATATTTTTTATACAAAGCCTCAAGGCCTGTATACTGCGGGGTGAATCCGCATTTGCTTGCAACGTTTACGACAAGAACAACATGCCCCTTATGCTGGGCTAAATCGTAATTTTTAAGTGCGCTATCAGTCGCTGTGAATTCAAAAAATGTACTTGGCATAAATGCCTCCTTTTGATTTTATCAGGTTAAACCCCATGGCTTTCACAGCGCAACGTAAATGTTTAAGCCTCAATTTAGACTACATTCGCGTTAGAAAATCATTAAAAGTTAAAATGTTATCAAAATGATCTTTGATAACATTTGATATTAAAGATCGATTCTCTGTGGTTATTAATACGGTGTGAATGGATGATTTTTTCGGAAAGTGAATTGCATCAATTTTTTCATCAATTTCATGAATGATTGAGTTATTCAGTTGGCCAGATTTAAATTCACAGACTGTATAAATTCTATTTTTTTGGTTGATGAGCAGGTCAATTTGGCAGCCTTTTTTAATTTTAGAATTTTTTCGTTGAAGATAAGGGCCAGAAGAATAAATGTTATCAGCGCTGATGCCTAATAATTTATAAAGTTGATCCATACTATTATAGATTAAATTTTCAAATTGCGAACCTTTAAAGGTATTCCAGTCAGGTAAAGATTCAATGTTACTGACTTTAAGTCTATTCTTATCAATTAAATCTTTTTTATTATTAATCAGTCTCAAATAAAATCGCAAATAGTTATCTTTCAGCCTGTAGATAACCTTGTCGCTGACCTTGCCATCAATTTTATAGATAATTTCTTTTGATAAAAACCCTGATGTGCATAAATTATCCAAAGCGTCTGTCAATTTTCCATTAACAGCAATATTTAGATTTTTTGCAATTCCAGATGCTGTTAATTTTTGTGTAGACAGCGATGACACAATTTTTTTAAAAGACTCGGATTTTCGACCAAAAATATCAGAAAAAACTTTATCGAATTCTTGAAAGAAAAACCCATCTTTTGTGAAACACTTTTCTGACAGTGTTTGAGCTGCATTTGTCGAGCTACAGACCTCTTCAAGGTACTTAGGTACTCCACCAGTCAACAGCATTAAAATAAATTTTTCATCTGATCCCATATTTTTACGCCAAAATAAATTCGATTGGTAAAGATTAAGTTCGTCAATTTTATAAGCGGCTGAAATCCGGCCAACAAAGTCAGTATTCTTAAGAATATTTTTTTCAATCCATGCTGAGACCGAGCCACACAAAATCATCACTAGTTTATGATGGTGTTTAAATTGCGTATCCCACGCGGCCTTTAGCTTCGAGCTAAATTCCTTATCTTTGCTGCCCATCCAAGAGATCTCATCAAATAAAATGCAAATTGAAGGTGTTGAAATCAATTGATTTAAATATGTAAAAGCCTCTGTCCATGATTTAAAGCGAATTTCTGGCCCTTTAAAATACTCTTGAATTTTTTCTGCAAAGTAATTCAGTTGGTCTCGGTTGCTTTGGTTTTTTCTTGGGGCAAGTCCTTGAAAAACATAAAAACGCTCAAATTCTTCTCCGAATTTTTCAGCCAATGTGCTTTTGCCAATTCGCCGGCGTCCTAAAAATACAACCAAACTTGATGTTTTTTTAGACTTCAGCTTAGCAAGATCTTTCAGCTGTTTTTCGCGACCAAAGAATCTGTTTTCATTTTTTTTCATGGGTAAAACTCCATTTACAGACCCAATTTAATCAATGCGAAATCGGGTCTGTAAATGGTTAAAAATGGCATATGTCAGTTAGCACATCGATTTGTCTTATTTTAAGACGCTTTCCCAATTTAATCCAAAAAGCCTAAAGTCCAGATGAAATTCTGCCGATATTAAAGTTATCGGGAATGAGGTGTCGTATGAAGATATCATCTTTATTTTTTGTATTTATATTTAGTTTATCCTCGTTTGTTTATGCTCAGCGCAGTGGAAATGTAGGTAACTGTGGAGCTGATGGAACTTGGAATAGCTTAACAAGTTCATGTAGTTTTCCAACAAAACAGAACACTACGACAAAATCTGTGAGTACTCCGACAGTTAAAAATAATTCTCAATCATCAACATCAGTAAAATCAGGTAGTCAAAAGGGTTGTTACGACACGAGCACTGGCACTAAGCAATGGAGTTGTGATTATTGTGTTGTTGAAAACAATCCTGCTGAAACAACAGCTCTGAGAAAACGAAATGGTTGCCCTGCGGTTTCTTCGTCAACGACGACAGAGGCTGATTGTAAAGAAAAATGAGCAAAAAACAAATGGTTTTAACTGGGAATGGTCGCAAAATGAAGACGGAATACCCGGTTGTTATGTGGTTACTGTTGAAAATGGTGCGAATAGCGCAAATAAAGATGCGTGCACTACAGCAAAAGGTACTTGCGAAAGCAATACTTGTGATTTTTGTAAGTGTTCAGATGGTACTAACTTAGATATTCGCGAGGTGCGTTCAGGAGTACTATGCTCTGACTCTGGAAGCTCTTCAAGTTCTGCTAAAGCAGAAAAGTCAGGGGCAGCATCTTGTATAGACAAATATAGACAAAAAGCTGCTTCATGTAAGGTAAACGGAGCCGATGCGGTTAAAGGTTGTGATGAAAAAAGCAAAGGCGAAAATAAAAATTATGACATGGTCAAAAGTGCTTTAGGAGTAATGACTCAGGTTGTTCAGGCAAAGGGCCAGCAAGAGGGTTCGGCAGAAAAATGTTTTCAAGCAGGTGCTGTTTCAACAGCTGGTTACGGAGCCTTAGATTTATTAAAATCGGACTGTGAAAAAGAATTAAAAACTTGTCAGGAAGAATGTGGCAAGGCTGAGGAAGAGTTCGGAACAGTTTTTGAATCGTGTCTGAATAAATATATTTCTGATAATCCAGAGACAACAAATGATCAGCGACAAGACTATGCGAATAGTATTAATGAACAATTAACAGAAATTAAAAAAGATTTAGATACCGGAATTAAATCTTGCAAGGTTGATGCGAAATCAAATGAATCTCAGTTAAAGGATTTAATGAAGGGTATGAACAATGCGGCTCAGCAGTCAGCAAAATGTCAGTGTCAACTGACTGCGGGGCAAACGAATTGTGATCAGATTCAGGGGCCTGAGGTTTGTTTAAATAATCCAACCGAT
>JAYVKY010000145.1:0-9900 GCA_043767965.1 Pseudobdellovibrionaceae bacterium | reverse complement strand
CAGGGCATCGACTTCGCTTTGGGATAAAATTTGATTCATACGCGCACACCTTTAAAAAATTAGTTGTATATAAATTCAGTAAAATAAACGTTTGAAATTTTACCCTTGCTTAAAAAAGTATTAATATTATCTTTTATTTCATTTCGAAGAGCATCTTTGCCTTCTTTCGTTGAAACTTCGTCATAGGTCTTGCTTGATAAAATAATAATAATAAAATCGCGAATTTGCGCCTTACGATTGTCAATTTCAGCAACAATTTCTGTACCTTTGACCTCCAGTTCCATATTCACTTTTATAACTTTGCGTCCTTTGGTTCCTGCCAAATTTGCTATGAAAGTTTCAAGTGGAATTACCTTTCCAATTTCTTCAGGCGTTACCTTTTCGTGCTCGTCTGTTTTTTTCTCGCCCTCAACGACTTGATCAATTGTTGATGCTGGAGTTTGGCGAGATTTCCAAACCATAAATCCAACACCTACAACGACAAGCATATTAATCACAACGAGAGCGATTAAAACAATGGGCTTACCGCCAGTTGAACTTCCTGCTGGCGTATTGGCTTTTGCTGCGTTATCTGCGTTGCTCGATTTCTCTTCAGCCACATCATTCTCCTTGATGATCGTCGGGGTAAATGATCCGACTTATTAAAGACACTTCTGTCACATGAAATGGTGAGCAACGAAAGTGCCAACTGGACTTTAATCTGTGAATAGAATAAAAAAATTGTTATCTGAGCTTTATGTCAAAACTGGTGAATCTTCGGACCGAAGACTCGGCAAAAAGATCCAGATTCTATGACCGGACCTGTTGGTTTTTTGTCAGGCCCTAGGCCAGAGTCAGACCCAAACGGAGTTAGACCAAGGTCGATATCAGCGAAAATATTCGAGATCTAAAATCATAGCCTTACAACAAAAGTGATTTCAGTTCGTCTAAAAAAATGGGTTCTAAAGATTTATTCGTAGCAATGATACTTTTTTGAAAAGAATTGTATTCGCCACCCAAATAATTTTTACAAACTCCGCCGGCTTCTGAAACCAACAAAATACCAGCGGCCACATCCCATGGTTTAATATTTTTTTCCCAGTACACGTCAAATACTCCGCTGGCCACCATCGCCAAATCATAGGCTGCAGCGCCTGGTCTGCGAATAGCCCTGGCCTTCCAGACAAAATAATTAAAAATTTTAAGTTGTTCTTTAAGAACTTCAACGTCATCAGCAATAAAACCGGTAGTCATAAATGCTTTTGATATTTCAGAACAGGTCGAAACCGAAATCTTTTTCCCGTTGCAAAATGCGCCCTGACCTTTGATGGCTGTGAATGTTTGATTTAGCATCGGTACATCAATAATACCTAAGACGATTTCTTCGTTCACTTCAAGTGCTAAGGATATACAAAAAATAGGTAGCTGGTGAATAAAATTTGTCGTGCCATCAAGGGGGTCTAAAATCCAACGTGGCTTTTTTGATGGCGCTAAGGGGGTATTACCTTCAAAGAAATTAGTTTCTTCACCCAAAAAATCAAAGTCAGGGTATTTTTCAACCAATATACTTTTAATTAATTTTTCAGACTCTTGATCTGCCTCGCTAACAAGGCCGGCCTTTTCTTTCTCTTGGATATTGTTAATTTTACCCAAAAAACCTAATAAACAGGCTCTTCCCTGCTGAACTGCAAAAAGTGCAGTGTCAAAAATTTGCTCTGTGACCGCAAAATTTGAGTCAGAATGAGTGTTAAAACTAGACCTATCTTGGTTTTTTTGCATAATGACCTCTTAAATTTGACGAAAAAAATATTTTTAGGTTAAAATTAAATTATAACGTTAAACATACTTTAACTTTAAGGAATCTATTATGACAATGAATACAAATCGGATGATTGAATTGGCCTTAGTTTTTTTCGTCTCGCTTTTATCTTTTTCGATCGGTACTTATGTTGGTAAAAAATATTCAGATAATCAACACCGATTAGCAGTTTTAGAGCCCCAATCACCTAATAAAGATGTCGCGCACAGTGATGTTGTCGATCATGGTACTGACGCCGATCAATCGACACAAGCCCATGCAGAAAAAACAGCAACGATGACCGATGCCGACGTGGCAAAATTAGCTGAAGAATTTGCAACAGAAGACGAAACAACATCAGATACAAAAACAGTAACTGAAATCACAGAACCTGCTGTTGCAGTACCTGCACAAAAAGTTAAATCAGCAACTTTAGCTGCTGTTGAAAAAGTAAAACAAATTAAAGTCGTCAGTCCAACGCCTGATCTGCGACGAGAAGTTGCTAGTATCGCTGAAAAAGCAAAAACAATGGGTTCTTCTTTTTATACTGTGCAAGTCGGTGCCTATACGGCCGTTACGGATGCTACAAAAATGATGGATTCATTAAAGGCGCGGGGATACAAAGCAAGCTCTGTCGAGGCTATGGTGAACGGAAAAACATATTACCGAGTGCAGGTAGGGTTATTTGATAGCCTGCAGGCTGCTCAAGACTATAAAAAAGAACTGATAGAACAAAACAGATTGGCCTCGGCCATTATTCAAAAAATTCAGAAATAACTTTATAAGCTTTAGATTTCGAGCTGAAACCCGAGCCTTAAATCAGTCACACTGACAGTTTTTGGCTCGTAAGATTTTGATGTCAGCACTCGAGTACCCAATTCGATTAAAAATAATTTCAATTTTAATTGGACGATGATACCTAAACCATAACACAATTCGGAGGTTGATTGGTCAATTGATGACACCCCCAATAGCTGTGTTGTGATTTTATTTTTATTTTGTCCTAAATACCCGACACCGAAAAAACTAATTCTGTTTTTTTCAACAAAAGGTATCTGATAAGCATTATACCCGGCAACCAAATTAACTTCTGAAAAATCACGAGCAATCGACAAACTGCTGTTTCCTGTTTTTTCAGACTGTAGATTATATTCTAAACCAAAAATATAAATGGCCTTGATCTCTGCGGCCAAACTTAAGCTGTAACCACTTTTTAGCAAGCGGGTTTGATCTTGCCCGTCTTCATATCGAAACTGTAAAGATGGCAAATACAAATTTAAATCAAAATTATTTTTTTCAATAAGAGGTTCATTGGCCATGACAACCGAAGCTGCAAATACGACAAAAATACACAAAAATTTACTCATGGGTTTTAGGCCCTATCTGATAAGATTCGTCAGCCTGCAGAACACAAACGTCTTCCGCGCGAGATTTATTTTTTTTGTTATAGTTTAATGAAAATTCACATTGTTTTTGTGTAAACTTAATTTTTGAATCCGCTGAAATAGAATTAAATAATGCGTCTGCCGACAAAATTTCAGCACCTTTTAGTTGTTTTGCTTGAAGTGCGATTTTTTTTATAAATGCAAGAACTGCTTTAGCCATTTGAAGTTTTGCATTAGCTACTGATGCGCCTTCTTGAATCATCAAAGTCGTCAATTGTTTTAAAAATATAGCATTGGGTGTGCCAATTTTATAAATATATTCAGATAAATAATGTGAAGGCTCGGGCCCCTGCTGCATGGCGAACTCGGCCTGTTTTAAAATACTATTTGTACCTTCAAATTGTCCGATGGCTTGTTCTGATAAAACTAGTTTTCTATTCTTTGAATACTTTGATAATGACCAACGAATAAAGTCATCGTCATTTGTGTAGGCCCAACCCCAAAAATCGGCAAGCCCCTCGTTAATACCTCGCAAATAAGTTTCATTATACAGTTTTTGCAATTTAGAATCTGATTCGGTTGATGCTTTTAAATCTAAGTTTTTCATAACAATTTTATAAAACAAAGAATGAAAATATTCATGGGCAATGATTCCGCTATTGACCGCAATTGGTAATTCACTAGAAGTGAATGGCACAAAAAGCATTGCATCTGAATGACCATCGTAAAAAGCATTATTTTTTGTTAGCCCATCCGAATCACTGACATTCGTTTCAATACCGATTTTCATTGGCGCTTGATTGACTTCACCAGCACCAATGCGTTGGCTAAATTCGGATAAATTTTGAATATGATAATACAGTGTTGCCATTTGTTGTGACAACGAATCAGACGGTATAAAAATATTTTGGCTTGTTCTGATAAATCTGGCTTGCGGAGAGTCTCCTGTCAGTTCATTTTGATTCAGCCCCGGCGAAAAGAAAAACTTCACAAAAAAACCAGTCACTTCTTTCAGGCTTGATATTCCTTTTAGGGTCACGACCTCTAGGCGATACTGAGAGCTATTCCCGTTTTGCGAGGCGATCGGTATTTTAACCTGAATATCACCATTTACCTCTGAAAGCTGTGATTTTTTTGTACACGATGCCGATATAAGCACTATAAAAATTAACTTAAATAAATCACCTATTTTTTGAGCTGGCTTTGTTTTTACAAAATTTAAATTCATTGCGTCAACATAGAGTATTTTATCGAAATTCTCTACTTTACAGGCTAATTAATGAGGCCTGATGAACGTCAATGAAATCCTTACATATCAATTGAACCCAGCTCAAACACAGGCCGTACAAACTTTAGACGGCCCGCTTTTAATATTAGCTGGCGCCGGTTCTGGTAAAACACGCGTGTTGACTCATCGAATGGCCAATATCATTGCCACAGGTAAGGCTGCCCCAGACGATATCTTGTGCGTAACATTCACGAACAAAGCCGCCAAAGAGATGGAACACCGAATTTTTAAATTGCTTTCAGAGATTAATGTACCTGTTTCACGAGAACTTTGGGTTAGCACATTTCATGCTTTTTGCGTAAGAATTTTACGCCGCCACATTGAACTTTTGGATTATAAAAAGCCATTTACCATTTATGATTCAGGTGATCAGCTGTCGCAAATTAAAAAAGTTTTAACAGCCATAAATTTAAATGATAAGATGTATCCTCCGAAAAGTTTTCAAGCACGGATCAGCAATTCAAAAATGCTGGGATTAGCTCCGGAAAATTTATCAAAAAATACACGAAATATCATGGATCAAAAAACTTTAGATGTTTATACACGCTATGAGCAAGAGATGAAAAAAGCGAACGCTCTTGATTTTGATGATTTACTTTTAAAAACTTACGAACTATTTAGAATGTATCCAGATCTTTTAACAGAGTATCAAAATAAATTTCGTTATATTATGGTCGATGAGTACCAAGATACCAATCATATTCAATATTTATTAGTCCAAATGTTAGCAAAAGCTCACAGAAACTTATGCGTCGTTGGTGACGAAGACCAGTCGATCTATTCTTGGCGCGGGGCTGATATTTCAAATATCTTAGATTTTGAAAAAGATTTCCCCGAGTGCACAGTCGTCAAACTGGAAGAAAATTATAGATCCTCATCAAATATAGTTACTGCGGCAACAACTGTGATTTCAAACAACACAGAACGTAAAGACAAAAAATTATTTACCAGCAACCCCGCTGGGGAGTTAATTCAAGTTCGTGAAGAACGTAACGAATACGACGAAGCCAAGTTTGTGACCAAGACGATACAAACTCTGATGTCTAGCGGCGAGAATAATCTAAATGATTATTCTATTTTCTACCGAACAAATGCGCAATCACGTGTTCTTGAAGAGCAGCTAAGATCCCTGTCTATACCCTATCGACTTGTGGGCGGAATCAGGTTCTATGAGCGCGCTGAAGTCAAAAATCTGATTGCTTATATGCGCTTATGCGCCAATCAAAGCGACGATATAGCCACCCGAAGAATTATTAATGTGCCAGCTCGAGGAATTGGCAAAACGACAGTTGATCAAATTGATGAAATCGGAACCACTCGCTCGGTTTCGTTTTTTGCAGCTATTTCAATAGCTATCGATGAACGTACATTTAATGCAGGTACCACAAGTAAACTGCGCCGATTTGTAGAGCTAGTAACCGATCTGATCACTCAATCAAAAAACTATAGACTTTCGGAATTTTATTCAATAGCTCTTGAAAAAACAGAATACCTTCAGATGTTAAAAAAAGAAGATACCATCGAGGCTGAAACTCGGATCAACAATTTGGAAGAACTTGATAATGCTATTGCACAATTCGAAAAAGAACGCGGCGAGGATGCTACTCTTTCAAATTACTTAGAAGAAATGACGTTGGCTTCTGATCTTGATCAACAAGATTCCACATTTAATGCAATCACAATGATGACTTTACATATTTCCAAAGGCCTTGAATACCCCTTTGTTTTTATCGTGGGCTGTGAAGAAAATTTATTCCCTTCGGTGCGTGGTGATGAAACCGATGACTCAGATATCGAAGAAGAACGACGTTTGGCCTACGTCGGCATGACTCGCGCACGAAAAAAACTATGGCTGACTCACGCAAAAATGCGACGGGTCTGGGGCCAAGAGCAAATGAATTTACCCTCGCGATTTATCAAAGAAATCCCTAAAGAGCTTGTTCACTTCACAGCAGCCCAATCATTCGCCGAACCTTCACGCTTTGCTAGCCAATACGGTTCTTCATTTGGCCAAACAGCCTCTGGTTCGTATGGGACACAGTCGCATACGAAAAACAGCCCTGCCGAAGATCATATTCAGTATTTTTCTGATGACGAAGATTATTCCCAAATCGCACAATCTGGATCGGGCTATAACAAAGGTCAACGTGTACGTCACCCCACCTTCGGCGTAGGCTCGATATTTTCGCTTGAAGGCAGCGGATCAGATTTGAAAATAAGTGTTTTATTTCAGGATCAAACCATTAAAAAATTTGTTGCAAAATACGCTAGGCTTGAGAAAGTTTAGATTAAAATAATTACAACCAAAAACAAACAACCAAACAAAGGAAAAACAATGAAAAAAATGATTCTGACTTTAGCACTTATTGCGGCCTCTGTGGTGACAGCACAAACAAATAAAGTAACAAACCCGTACTATGCTTCATCAACAACAAGTAATTCATATTCACAGGCAGAAAACGAAATGACTGCTTTATTGGGATTTACTAATGGCGCTGCAAATGTTGGTGTTGATTATGCACGAATGATGGATGGAGTCGGTTATGGCGGATACTTTTTATTACAAACTGAGAAAAAACCGGTGATCAGACAAGTTATGTCTTTTGGTGGCCTTTTGAAATTTAATATCGCAGATAAAAATAAGTTTTCTGCATCGATGTCACCAGGTTTTGGCATTCACATGTTCAAAGATATTGGCACATCTGACGAAACAGCTTTAGGTCTGGTATTTAAAATTGCAGCTCAGTATAAAATAACTTCGGAATTTGCTTTGGGTCTGGAAAGTACAACGATCACAAACATGTTCAGCGATAAAGCACCTGGGCTTGAGCAGGTTTATTCAATCGCGGGATCTTTCGGATTCTAGTTACAGTTGATTCTTTGAATTCCTGATCTGATCCCATTCAGGCAAATACATTTCATAATCAAAGGGCTTCAATATTGTTGAAGCCTCGGGGTTCACGTAATTTGCGCTGACTCCATCCCAACCAATATAAGTTCTTTTCTCTGTTGAAATTTCCTTTTGAAAATCAGGAGTATAATACATTTTACCGCCGCCATTGGGTATATCCACAGACAATGTCGGCATCGCAAGGCCCGATAAATGGCCCCATAATTCTTTTTGAATTTCCAACGAATCATCAATCGATGTTCGCAAATAATCTGTACCAATCGAAGGATCACACTGAAACATATAATAAGGTTTTGCGCGTAAAAATAAAAGCCTGCGCGATAACGCTTGTACAATGGCTGCGTGATTATTGACTCCGTTTAACAGAACCATTTGGTTCATAACTGGAATTCCATTATCCACAAATTTTTCAATGGCTGCCGCCGATTCGGCGGTTAATTCACGTGGATGATTAAAATGCGTCATCATAAAAACGGGCTTATGCCGACGTATGATTTTCACCAAATCGTCCGTGATTCTTTGTGGAGCAACCACCGGCATCCTGGTCCCGATTCGAATAATTTCAACATGTTCAATTTTTCTTAGATCAAATAAAACACGATCCAACTGTGCATCTGAAATTGTTAAGGGGTCACCACCCGATAAAATAATTTCACGCAGGCCTGTATGACCACGAATATAATTGAGTGCATTTTCGTATTCATCATTTTTAATAAAGGCCTGATCAGTCGCTGTAAAATGTTTGCGGGTGCAATATCTGCAATAAACACTGCAGATATCTGTCACTAAAAATAAAACACGATCAGAATACCTGTGAATAATTCTGGGGACGGGATTGTTTGCCAATTTTCGTTCACCCAGTGGATCCAATTGCGATTGCGATGGATCAAATAATTCTTTTTCATGGGGCATAAATATACGACGAATCGGATCAAAACTATTTTTTTGATCCGCTAGGCTTGCATAATAGGGCGTAGTTCTAATGTTGAAAATTTCTTGGCCACTAGCAAAAGCTTTTTTTTCAGCTTCAGATAATTCAAAAAAAATTTCAAAATCACTTTGATTTTTAAATGAATTTCGCAGCTGCCATGCCCAATCATTCCAGTGAGCAACAGTAATTGAATCTGGTTTTTTAGCTTTTTCAAAATGAATTTTCACAAGCTGACTATGTACTGATTAGGCCTAGGTTGTCACTCTTAGAGAGTGATCCTGATGATGCTTAAACTTCTAACTACTTGAAACCATTTGGCTTTAAAAAAAATATCGTATTGGGGCGCCAGAAGTTATTCAGGCATCTCAGTATAAAACAATTTATAATTTAAAAATAATTTAATGTTTTCAGTATGTTAAGATGCTTGATTCAAAATGGGATCTGGCCTGATCCCTGCTTAACTATGTATATCAGAAAAATATTAAACCACGACGGTTTACTTAAACGGAGGTTTTTATGAAACAGGTATCGAAAAAACAATGGTTATTAACCGCATCACTATTCGCCGTGCTTATCGGAAATTATACCTTCCAAACATCTACGCAAAATATGGGTGCCTTTGAAATGTCATCTATAGATCAAATTATTGAATCACAAAAAACCCAAGCTGCCGCAACAGAACCCGCAGCATGTACAACAGGTGAATGTAAAACCAGCGTGGCCTCGGTCACAATGGCAATGTCTGATTTAACGAACATCAATAAAAAAATGGATGACCAAAACAGCAAAATAAATGCATTAATTCTTGAAAACCAACGCATGGACGAACTTTTAAAAAATAAAGTTGCCAAAAATTCTGAAGTAACTGATGAAAAATTAAAAAATAAAGAAGACGATTCAGACTGTGATGCCAAAAAAGACAAAGAAACTCGCTCAGAGAAAAAAGAACGCGAATTATGTCTGAAAAAAGAAAAAGCAACTAAAAAAACTGATGCTCTTATACTGAGATTCGACGATAAAATGGAAAGCATCAAAGACAAATGTGCAAAAGATTTAGAATGTATCGCCTCTGAATTTACGGCAGTGCTTGCTCAGTTTGATGGGACAAAAGCGATACCTTCGGCAAAAGTAAATCAGTACTATAAATCAATGATCGCAAACCCACTGACAAAAACATTGTATACGGACAATGGCGGCGTATCACAGGCTTTAGAAATTTTGCAAACTGTAATGAACGATGTCCCTGAACAATACCGTGAAATTAAAAAAATCACGATGGACTCCGTTAGTATACAAGCGATGGTCCCTGCAGCAAAAATCAAACAAGGTTACAAAAATGCTGAGCTGCTTTCGAAACAAAATAATCCACAAGGTTATTTAGAACAAATTAACCAAACACGCGAAGAACAAAATATCTTAGCTCAGCAAACAACGGCATATACGGCAACTATTAAACAGGCCTTAACTGAAAATGGGGACACATCTTCATTTAATTATTACCGAACAAACTATGAACCCAAAATGGATCAAATTTTAAAATTAATGAATATTTCAACAACTGAAAGCACCCAAAAAGTAGACGTTTCAAACAATACCCGTAATTCTAGA
>JAYVKY010000144.1:0-9252 GCA_043767965.1 Pseudobdellovibrionaceae bacterium | reverse complement strand
TTTCAAACGGAAAAAATTTTAGACACTGATCGATAATTTGTTCTGACATTAACCTGTACGTTGTGTATTTACCACCAGCGACAAATGTAAATCCGCGCTCGTCATGCTTGATCGTGTGTTCGCGACTGGTTTTTTCAGCGTTATTAGATTCTTCTTTTACAAGAGGTCGGACGCCGACGTAACTTGAAATAATATCTTCGGGCAATAATCGCGCACCAGGAAAATATTGATTTGCGATATCTAATAAATAACGAACATCTTCCGCAGTTACTTTCGCCTTTGTTGGATCGCCAAAAAAATCCGTATCCGTTGTTCCGACAATAACCATTTCGTGTCTAGGTATCGCAAACACAATTCGGCTGCTTTTTTCGGCTGCCATAACCACTGCGCTTGTCAGTGGAATTCGTTCTTTCGAAAATGTCAGATGAATTCCCTTTGTTGGTCGCAATAATTTTTTCCAGTCATTTACAAAAGTTTCACCCACAATATCTGTCCATGGACCAACGGTTGAAATTACATGCTTCGCTTTAATTTGAAATTTCTCATTTGTTATTTGATTAGTGACCTCAATAGATTCTACTGTATTTTTTTTTAAGCTGAAGATTGATTTATTGGCTTTGATATAATTGGCACACACAGCGCCATATTCGTTTGCTGAACGTAAGGTCTCGTGAACCAGTCGATCATCATCCATATAGGCATCTGAGTAAACAAATGAGCCCACTAGATCCTTCAAGTTTAAAATTGGCATTCGTTCAGAAGATTCTTTGGCGTTTAATTTTTCATGCAATTCAGGAGCCTGAAATAAAGCCAAAGCATCATACAACATCATACCCAAACCCATTTTAAACATTCCAACACGACTTGATTTGTAAAGTGGAATCATGAATCGCAGGGGATGTACTAAATGTGGAGCAATTTCAAATAATTTGGTTCGCTCGCTCAAAGATTCAAATACTAAATGAAATTCCATATTTTCAAGATATCTAATTCCGCCATGTATCAGTTTACTTGAGCGAGACGACGTACCGAATGCGAAATCATGCGCCTCGACCAATCCAACGCGCAGGCCGCGCATAGCAGCATCCCTGGCAACCCCAGCCCCCGTGATACCACCACCAACAATCAATAAATCAAAACTTTCTGATTTCAGTTTTTCTATGTTTTCGGTACGTGTTCGATTAGAAAAATTTTTCATTTGGTTGTTTTTGCCCAGACAAATGGATCTTTGATTTTATGAAATGTGATCGGCTTTTCAAATTCTAGGTCTTGAATATTTTCTGGGAATAAAACTTGTTGAAAATGTTTGTCTCTAGATAATTTGTAAGCAATATCGGCCAGGTCAGTTTTAATTTTAGGATTATCAGCCAGCATAAGTTCTATCCATAAAGTTTGCGTTTGCGCCTGGAAAAATAAAAGTGGTTGGCCTAGAAAAAATCCGCAAACCCTTTTTTCTGCGGTTTCAGAGTTTTCTGCCATAAAGCTCCAGCCTAATTTTAAGTAATGTTCTAAAGCCTCTTTTCGAAAGCGCGATTCCCAAATAGCTATCATACGATCCATATCGTCTGCTATATCATTTTTTAATTTATTTTCAGCGTAGACATAAATATTTTCTAGGTCTTCGGCCTGGGCAATTCTATAATTTATACCATTATTCATAGACAATAGGTTATTTTAATACATATGATTATTCAACTATGAATTATAAAAATTATCCGCAAGAATTTTGGACTAAAATTGAAAATACACTGTTGGATATTCAGCAACAAGCCACACGACCGCTGGTTGCGGCTTTTGATGCTGATGGTACGCTGTGGGATACTGATCTTGGTGAAAATTTTTTTCAATACCAAATAGAACAAAAACTTGTGCCACTACCGCCAGATCCATACCAAGAATATCTTTATAAAAAAGCCATGAATAATGACCCTCGGGCTGCTTACGCATGGCTTGCGCAAATAAATGTGGGCCAATCTGAAAAACAGGTTCGCGACTGGGCAACATTAGCATTTGACAGTATTCAACCCAGACCCATTTTTTCTGAACAAAAAAAGCTAGTTGATTTATTTTTAAAAAATAATATCGAAATTTATATTATTACCGCGTCTATTAAGTGGGCCATAGAGCCCGGTGCCCGCGCCCTAGGTTTAAAAAATGAAAATGTGATCGGTGTCGAGACAATCGTTGAAAATGGAATCATTTCCGATAAACCAATTTTACCAATCACGTATCGAAATGGCAAAGTTGAAGCCTTATTCAAAAAAACAAATAACATTAAACCTTTTTTTGCTAGCGGTAATTCCGTTGGCGACATTGAACTTCTAGAATCTGCAACGCATTTGCGCCTGGCCATCAGCGCGGCAAGTCGCGACGAAAAATTATTTAAATCCGAAAAAGAATTAATGGATATCGCCGCGAAAAAAAATTGGCTGATACATCGGTTTATTTAAATGAAAATTTCAAAACTGATACGCGCAATCTGCGTTATTTTTATTGGTTTTTCAGTTGGCCTTATATCCTATAAAAAAATCAAAAATCAAATACTACAAAAAGTAGACGTTGAAAAAAACAGCATCTTAGTTAAAAAGTTTTTGTTAAAGTACAAAAAACCGTCTCATATTAAAGTACAAAGCTTTGTTAAAAATGCGGAAAGTCGTTTTAAAAATGATGTTCAAGAAATTAAGCAACTTAAAGTTTTTTTAGATTCAAATTCAAATTTTTATATCGAACTTGAGTTGTTTACAGATGAAAACGATCCCAAAGCACCGCTGGTTGTGGTATGCAGATTTTTAGATCTTAAATCAAAAAATTTGATTCAGGAACAAAGTTTAAATTTATATTAATTTTTTCCAACGATAGCCTCGATTTCAGAAACTTCTTTTGGTACCCCATTCGTCATGACTTCTGAACCTTTTTCAGTCACTAAAATATTGTCTTCAATACGAACACCAATACCGCGATATTCTTCAGGCGCAGTTTTATCAGTTGCGGGAATATAAAGACCGGGTTCGACCGTAAAGACCATTCCGGCCTCGATTGGACGTGCTTCTCCGCGAATCATATAAAGTCCGGCATCGTGAACATCCATGCCGAGCCAGTGGCCGATGCCATGTGGATAATATTTTCTGTATTCAAGTGATGACAGCACGTCTTCTTTGCGGCCGTTGACTAAACCCAAATCAAGCATTAACTGAGTCAACATCTCGGTACCCATTAAATGTAAATCTTTAAAATAAATGCCTGGTTTAATGTAACTAATAATATCTTTTTGAATTTTCAGTACACCTTCGTAAACTTTTTTCTGAGCGGGCGTAAATTTGCCATTCACTGGGTATGTTCGAGTAATGTCACCGGAATAAAAATTATACTCGGCGCCAGCATCAATCAAAATTAATTCGCCGCTTTCGCAGACTTGGTCGTTAAAATTATAATGCAGTGTCGTCGCATTGTTACCGCTGGCAACAATGAAACCATAACCCTCGCGTGCAGAACCTTTTGTATAAAATTCGTTGGTTAAAATACCCTGAATTTGTCGTTCAGTGACACCCGGTTTTGTCAGCCGCATTGCTTTTAAATGTGCGGCTGCAGAGATTTCACAAGCTTTACGCTGATTATGCAAATCATCTTCGTTTTTCTTTAAACGAAATTCTCCCAAAAAAGTATCGGCATCTTTGATTGTTAAAAGGCCGTAACCACTGCGCCCATAGGCGCATTTAAGATCTAATAATAAATTTTGAACACGCTGATCAGCCTGCTGATTTTTGAATAACCGATAATAAACCTCATCAAAACCCTTTAATAATTCAACGGCTTTTTGTGGGAACTCGGATATGGGGTAAACTTCATCAATACCAAATTCTTTTTTTGTACCCTCGGGGCCAAATCTGAAGCCATCCCAAGTTTCACGTTCAATATTTTTTTCGCGTACGAACATAATTGATTCTGGTTTTTGACCAGGACGTATAATTAAAAAACTTTCGGGCTCTTCGAAACCCGTTAAATAATAAAAATTTGAATCTTGTCGGTATGGATAATGAACATCATCATTACGAATAAATTCAGGATTAGCAGCTACAATTAAAGCTGAATTTTGTCCCATTGCCTTTGTTACACGATCCCTGCGTGCTTTAAAAATATTAATATTTTCAGTTGGTTTTCTGTGAACTTCAGCCATTGTAAACCTCGTTTATAAGCCGTATTTTTCGGCTAATTTTTTAATTTGATTGTAACTGGTTTCAGAGCCTTTTGCCATAATTTCGCGACGGTGATCGAAGTCTTCAATACCAAAATCAGGAATACTGATCTCGATAACCTCGTCTAGACCTATATTCTTTTTAGCTAATTGCGTTGCAGAGGCAACCCAAAGTTGATTTTCAAGTGATTCAATAGAGTTAACATAGGGCTTGTTATTTTTAGCATTAAGTATATTAATTAAAATTATTTTTTGAACACCTGTCGATTTCAGGTGCTGCACCAAAACCGCAATATCTGTCATAAGTGCAACACTTTGACCGTAAGGCTTAAGCAAGCCCGGCGAAGGCAAGCAAAATGGCAAAAATTGATCCACATTACCACGATTTAACAAATACACAGTTTGTGATTTTAAATTAAGCGATGGACATGCAAATGGTGTTTTCATATCTGCAACGGTTTTTTTAGCAAAAACAGTTTGAATAAATTCATTAGCTTTATCCAAAGATTTAAATTTAGACATTTCCCATTCAACCTCATTTGAGGATAGGCTTTGAGCAAAAATTGCACCGACAACCGCCCCCCATTCAATACCCGCAATGCTCACAACCGGAAATTTATACTTTTGCATTTCCTTCAGAACAGCCACATGCGCCCATGCGCGCGCACCGCCCGCCGAAAAGATAATGCCAAAGTTAGGTACAGATTTCGGCATCACATGTGTCACCGGTCGACTTGGTTGAATAGCTTCAGTCGTTAACTTTTTATCAAGCTCAATAGCCTTGGTGTCTTGATTTTTCATATCGGATTTTTTAGTTTCAACGCTAATCACATTTTTGTGCTGGCAAGAAAAAATAAATACAAGACTGAAGGCGATAAGTAATTTCATTGAAGTCTCCGCATACAATTTAACTGTTATTTTGTATTTCGTCCATAAATAAAAAATTCAAGATTACCCTCTTTACCTGGTACAGGGCTTTCAAAGTAATCTGTTACGGTGCCAAAATAGTTACTAAATAAGTCGGTCATATTTTTTTGTATTTCTTTGTAAACTTTTAAATTTTTAACTATGCCATTTTTGTCCAAGTTTATAGAGCCACATTCAAACTGGGGTTTAACTAAAAATAAATATTCGCTGTTTTTTTTTAGATATTTAGAAATATGGGGCACGACTAGGGATAAAGAAATAAATGAAACATCACAAATTAATAGATTAAAACCACCTGTCGGTACAACTTTTAAAAAACCTGTATGGCCGCTTAAATTTTTAACATTTAATTTTTCAAAAAAAATAACCTTAGAATCTGATCGCAGACTTTGATGCAATTGGTTTTCGCCCACATCAAAACCAATCACTTTTTCAGCGCCAAACTGCAAACAACAATCGGTAAATCCGCCTGTTGATTGACCGATATCTAAAATAATTCTGCCTTCTAAATTTAATTTATATTTAGATACAGCTGCTTCAAGCTTTAGACCTGCGCGCGAAACATATTTTAAAATTTCTTGGCTTTGAATTTCAACGATGTCTGATTCATCGATATCGCAACTGGGTTTAGAAATAATTTTACCATTAACCAAAATTTGTTTATGGACAATTAAGTCATGTGCTTTAGTGCGAGATTCAATTTTTTTGAACTGAACCAAAAATTGATCTAAACGCATTATTTATCTCGGGCCAAATTAAATTGTACAATTTTTTTTAACAAGTCTGTTTTTAATGAAATATTCAGCAGAGATTTTTCAGCCACGCTTGAATGGTGTAACAATTTTTCTTCGGCTTTTTTAAGACCTAAAATTTTTAAATAACTTTTGTGATCCTGAGCGCCATCAAGACCGTCAAGCAAATCATCTTTAATTTGAAAAGCTAAGCCTAAATTTTTCGAAAAATTTTGCATTCCTGAAAAATCATGTGTTTTGCAAATTATTGCGGCACCTAAAATTGCGGCTGAAATTAAATCGCCCGTTTTTTTATGATGAATATTTTCTAATTGTTCAATAGTAATTTGAGTTGTAGATTTCATATCTAAAACCTGACCACCCACCATGCCATTGGACCCGATCAAGTCAGAAAAAATTTGAATAACAGCTATTTTTAGTTCGGCTGAATTAAGTGTGTCATTAGCGAGGCAACGAAATGCTTCTGTCAGCAAAGCATCACCTGCAAGCAACGCAATATCTTCTCCAAATTTTTTGTGATTTGTTGGCTGGCCACGACGAAAGTCGTCGTTATCCATACAAGGCAAATCATCATGAATTAATGAATATGTATGAATCATTTCTACAGCCAACGCCAATGGTAAAAATTTTTTTAAATCTTCAGAATATACTTTTGAAACCAGATAGGTCAAAAATGGACGAAATCGCTTGCCGCCCGAATCAAACGAATACCTTATGCTGTGCCATAAAATATCAAGACCTTTATCATTACTTTGACGATTTAGAAAATAGCTTTCACAGTAGGCTGAAAACTGATTTTGAAAATCCTGGTATTCTGTTTCGAGTCCTAAAAACACAAATTAGTCCTCTGTATTAAAATCTTCTTTAATAGCTTTACCATTTTCATCAAAGCCAACTAATTTTTTGACTTGCACTTCTGCCTTGGTTAATTGTGTTTGGCATTCGCGCGTCAATTTAACTCCCTCTTCAAAAAGCTTCATTGAATCATCTAATGATAATTCGCCTTTTTCCATTTTTTGAACAATTTCTTCAAGACGATTTAGTTTTTTTTCAAAATCCATTGTCATACTTCCTTTAAAGTTTTAATTTCTAAAATTTGCGCAGTTGCCTGACCATCAGCAAGCCTGATTTCCAGTATATCATTCATTTTAATTTGATTGATTGATTTAACAACTTTGTTTTTTAATTTTGTTATACTGTAACCACGATCAACAACTTGAAGTGGGCTTAATGAATGGGCCAAAGATTTTAAATTTCCTAACTTATAAAACAGATCAGAAATTTTTTGATCAATTTTATTTTGCAGTTTCAAATTTAAGGTCTTTATTTCATTTCTAAAATTTTGAATCACTTGGGCCGGCGTAATTAATTTATTTTTTAGGATCTCGGTGTCTTTTTTAAGATCTTGAATTCTGGAATAAATCGCCTGTTCTAAGCGTAAAAATAATTCATCGTTTCTTTGAATTAGATCTTGCAGGCGCTTCTTTGGATCAACAAGTCGCCTTGAATAAAAAACAAGCTTCTGCTTTTGCAAATTCATATTTTTTAGAATTGAATTTTTAAGAGAACGCTCGAATAAGGAAATTTTATGAATCAAGTCACTTGTATTCTTAGAGACTAATTCGGCGGCTGCAGATGGTGTTGGCGCACGCAGATCAGCAACAAAATCACAAATTGTAAAATCAATTTCATGACCAACAGCTGAAATTACTGGTATGTCACAAGCTGCGATCAGCCTAGCCAACTTTTCGTCATTAAAACACCACATATCTTCAATCGAGCCGCCTCCGCGTCCGATAATAATTACATCAGGCTTCAATTTTTGTGCTGCTAAAAATGCCGAACAAAGATTCGGTGCAGCCTGCGCCCCTTGAACTAAAGTAGGCACGATAGTGACCTCGACAGATTTAGCCCTGCGATTCATAATGTTTAAAATATCTTGAATAGCTGCGCCGGTTGGTGATGTGACAATCGCAATTGAGTGCGGCAATGCGGGAATTGGTTTCTTTCTTGATGACTCAAAAAGACCCTCTGCTTTTAATTTTTCTTTTAGCTGTTCGAATTGTTTTTGTAGCGCACCCGCCCCAACTGGCTCCATGGATTCACAGGCGATTTGATAACTACCTCGTGGCTCATACACTGTGATGCGGCCACGAATTAAAACCTCGAGTCCATCATGAGGTTTTAATTTAAGTTTTGAATTAAATCCCCGAAACATAACGGCACTGATTTGCGATTTGGCGTCTTTCAATGAAAAATAAAAATGGCCTGAACTATGTGGTTTGAAATTAGAAATCTCTGCTTGCAACCAAACAACACCGATTTGTCCCTCGATGACGGTTCTAATTTGTGTATTCAATTGCTCGACAGAATACACTTGTACTGTTGTTTTGATTTCTGACATAGATGGAAATTTAAATTACAACCAGATATTTTGCAATGACCAAAGGCCGCCGACATAGAATGACAAAACGGCTATATTTCGATGTTTTTCGAACTGGGCATATTGCACAGGCATTTCTTTCTTAGCCAAGGCCAGCAAATACGGAACCTCAAGCACAATCATCATCACTAGACCATAAAAAAATACTAAAAATGGAAAATAAAAATCTATTTTTGCAATCATATGTGCTTTTTCGGTATATTTCTTTGTACCAAGAGTCTGGTTCTGTAGACTTTTTTTAGAATTTGAAATATACTGAGCGCGGGGGTTCTTAGACGTAAAGCTCATCGAAAATAAACCTTACAAGCATACATTAGGGGACTGTCCCTGACAATGGTGTGCAAGCTCACCTCGTAGTGAGAAGCCTAAAGTTGTTATTATGGTTACCCACCTTGCAAACAAGAGGTTTATCTTTCAGAGTGGTCTATGGGCCTTTTTTTATTTCTTTCAGACGTTTTATAATGTTTTTCTAGACTGGACATTCTCAATTTGAAACGTATTTCAGCTTAGCTATTTTATAATTAATACCGATATATTTATGTGCGTAAAATCATATTTTTTATCTCTATTTTATTTGTGATGATTACTTTGCAATTGGGTTGCACGGGCGGCCTGAGTTCGCAGGCCAGTCAATTTGCCCAGTTTTATGATGAGTCTGCACCGTGCGGACAAAATTATTCTTACCCCACGGGTGTTATTTTATCCGGTACAGCCAAATTTTATAAACGTGAAACCCAGATCGTCACTGAAATTGTATCATCACAAATACAACTTAAAAATATGATACTTGGCGATCCACTGGCTAACGCCCTACCCATTCGTTTTGCAGAAATTGCTATCTATGATCAAAATTTAAAATTAGTTCAATGTGGTAAAACTGATGCTGTTGGAAATTTGAAAAATCTAGATACGGTTTCTAATTTGTATTTACCAAATAC
>JAYVKY010000143.1:0-10974 GCA_043767965.1 Pseudobdellovibrionaceae bacterium | reverse complement strand
GAACGATGAAATTGATGGAGCAGAAGGTGCCGCAACCGCAGAGACTGCAATAGAGAGTGATTTTGAAACTGATCCTGAGCTATTGGTCGCGGTTAACGTGTAAGTTGTCGATGCTGACGGAGTCACAACATACGAGGACATCGAGCTGACGTTAATAGCGCCTGGATTTAGAACCATACTTGTTGCGCCCGAACTAGAAAAACTTAAAGTTGAACTTTGGCCTGCGGTAATACTTGTCGGGCTTGCAGAGAATGATGAAATTGATGGAGCAGCTGGCACAGTTGTGCTTGATGAGACAATATTTTGATACTGTTGATCATCTGTGTAATTATAGGTCGCAATAATAATTTTTTTGCTGCCTGTATAGTTGGATTTAAAATAAAAACTTTTTGAACTAGTCCCAGCACTCATGTATAGACTGCTGACTCGGACTGCACATGCAGAATCACTATAAAACAACAGGCTCGAAGAAGACCCTGTGAAAAAGAGCTGCGTTTGTACCGGAACAGCGGCAACGCGGCCATAGTCATCTTGAGATTGGACAGATACGGCTGCAGAACAAGCGCTTATTTGCACTGTTTGTGCCGCACTGATTATTTTCATTGTGGTCACAGTCGCTGCATTGGCCCAGAGGCCGCAACTGACCAACGTCATTATTAAAATAGATCTCTTCAATAAAAATCGATTCACAATTCCCCCTTGTTAGTTAAAACAATAAACATGTACTAATATGTTTACATACATTTTTTTAAAAAACAGAAATAATATTTTTTTTGAAAGAATTCGAATCAAGATGAGAAATGCAGTACAGATTTGTTATCAATATGAGATATTGTTTGTAAATGTCTGTAAATTTATTGTTTAAAGCATCGCAGCCGATATGCAAAAATATATTATACTGAGGTAGGCTTTTGATTCAAAAAAGATTTATTTTTTTAGCGATCATTTTTTTAGTTGGCATTTACAAATCGTGGACCGGGCGTGAAGTTCAACATGCCGCAGGTGTTTTGATTGATCAAGAGCCACAACAAAAACAACTGCTGGAAAATCAAAAAAGTTGGAAATTTAAAAATGCCATTTTAACCCCGCAAGCTGATTATGAGATTCATGCGCGTGTGCTATCAGCGCACAGTTATTGGTTGGGTCGGGGTGCAGATCTAATGCCTGTGGATTTAGCTGTTGGTTGGAAACAGATGTCTGACACATCTGTTATCAATAAATTAAGCATTACCCAAGCAGATCGATTTTATTTTTATGACTGGGAAAAATCACCACCGCGCGATCCCGAGATACTTCGTCAAAATAGTTCGAATATGCACTTAATACCAGGTAATGATTTCATAAAAGAGCAAATAAAAAAAATCAGAAAAGGTCAGATCATTTTTATGAAAGGTCAGCTTGTGAATATTAACTTTAGCGATGGTGAAGAAATTAAAAGTTCACTCTCGCGCGATGACTCAGGTGCCGGTGCCTGCGAGGTGATGTATGTCACATCGATTGAAGTTAAAAGATAAATTTGCGTAGTATCATTTCGAGCGGGCAGAATTTAGTAAAACTTGATTGCAATAAATTAGCTCCGACAAAGGCCGTAAACCATAACCAATAGATCGAGTGATATTGTGATAATACCAGGCTGATTAAAATAAATGAACCCGCAAAAGCTCGTATTTTATTTTCGATAGTCATTAGATAACTCCTTCTGTTTTTAGTTCTTGTTGAATGGCATGAACGCGACTTTTACCAACAATCCAATAGTATAACACAGGCACTGCAAAGCGACTGATAATAGTTGCGGCAACTTCACCAAATATCAGACTGACGGCAAGCCCCTGAAAAATGGGGTCTGTCAGCATTACGGAACTTCCAACAACAACGGCGGCGGCCGTTAAGAGCATTGGGCGAAAACGCAGAACGCCCGCGCTGACGACAGCATCTTTTAAATCCATACCCAAAGTCAGTTGATGTTCGATAAAATCGACTAAAATAATTGAATTTCGAACAATGATGCCGGCTCCTGCGATAAAACCAATCATAGATGTCGCAGTAAAATATGAACCCATGATCGCATGCCCTGGTAAAATTCCGATTAGACTGATCGGAATTGGGGCCATGATAATTAATGGAACAGTAAAACTTTTAAACCATCCCAAAACTAAGATATAAATCAATACCATCACGACAGCGAAGGCTCCGCCAAGGTCTCTGAAAACCTCGTAGGTAATAAACCATTCGCCATCCCATTTGATCACGGGTGTATTGGTGTTCCAGGGAACATCTGCGGTTTGCAAAGTGTATTTAATTTGCGGAGCCAGTTTTAAGATTCCGTAGACAGGGGCTTCTTCGCTGCCAGAGAGTTCGCTCATGACATATGAAACGGGCTTTAAATTTTTTCGATAAAGAACTGTATTTGAAAGATCTTTGGGGGGAAGTAAAGCTTTGTCGGCTTCAACAGTGCCTGTTTCAAATGAAGGAATACGTAATGAATCAAAAGGGTGGTTACTTGTACGCGCCGATGGTGCCACAGATAAATCGACACTGATTTCTTCAGGTGCATTTGTATTTGCTAATGTTGTTATAGGTGTTTCTGAAAAAACCAATCGACCTAAGGCCATCAGTTCGTTTGAATTTGTACCGAGCAGACCGCCTTGAACTTGATTGTATTCATACAAACGACGCGCACGACCTGTTCGTAATGTGGTGTCTAAGTCAACAACGCTGGGCTCATTCGCAAAAATGGCTTCAATTTCTTTAGTTACCTGAGTTCGTGTTTCTGCGTCGGGACCATAAATTTCTGCCATCATGGTTGCAAGTACGGGTGGCCCAGGGGGAATCTCGAGAACTTTCGAAATCACTTTGTGTTGTAGGCTGAATTGTTTAATTAGGGGCCTTAAACTTTCAATAATTTCGTGACTTGATACCTTGCGCTTTCCTTTTTCAGTTAAAACAATTTGTAAATCATTTTGGTAATCAGCGTTTCTTAAAAATGTATGTTTCACCATTCCTGAAAACGAATAGGGGGATGGTTCGCCTGCGAATATCTGAACTGATTCAACTTCTTTATTTTTTAAAATTTCTTTTGCCAATGTTGTCGAAAGATCGCGTCCATTAATTAATGAGGTCGAAACAGGATAATCAAGTAAAATTTGAAATTCTTGTTTGTTGTCAAACGGAAGCATTTTAACTTTAACCGATTTAAAATAAACTAAACTGCTGGCTAGCAATAACAAAAACACTGTTGCGCCACCTAAGGCCAGAGCTGATTTTTTTGAACCTAAAAATGTATCCATTATTTTTTCATAAATTTGATCAAGCTTACTTGTTTTAGGTTTTGAATCGTCAGCGTTCGGAGCATGCGCTTTTAATAATTTAACAGCAGCCCACGGGGTCACAATGAATGCTACAAACAATGAAAGAATCATTGCAAAACTGGCTCCGACCGGAATTGGCTTCATATACGGACCCATAAGGCCTCGAACAAAGGCCATCGGTAAAATTGCAGCTATGACTGTAAAGGTCGCAAGGATCGTAGGATTACCAACCTCGTTGACAGCGCGAATTGTGGCTTTGATAATGCCGTCTTTAAAATTTTCTTTCAAATGTCGTTCAATATTTTCAACAACGACAATGGCATCATCAACTAAAATACCAATCGAAAATATAAGCGCAAACAGTGTGACACGATTTAAGGTGTAGCCCATGAAGTAATAAATGGCCAAAGTTAAAGCTAAGGTGACGGGGATCGCTGTTGCGACAACCAGTGAAGCGCGAATTCCCATGAATAAAGCGATTAAGACTGAAACTGATAATGTGGCTAATAGTAAATGCTCGATCAATTCGTTTGATTTATCTTCGGCGGTTGATCCGTAATCACGAACAACCGTCATCTTTAAATCGCTCTGTGTATTCTGAACGGAATGTTTTTTTAAAAATGTGTCAGCACGGTTTAGAACATCTTTTGAAAGGCTTACAACATTTGTGCCTTTTCGTTTTGAGAAAACAATTGAAACAGCCTTTTCGGGATCTTGATTTTTTTCTAAAAGGACCGAGCTTCGAACAAGCTCTTCAGGGCCGTCAGTCACCTGAGCTACGTCTTGAATAAGAATCACGCGCCCTGCGCGCTGACCGATTGCAAGCTTTCCGACGTCCAGGGCTGATTGCAATCTGCCCCCAACTTCAATATCAATGACCTCTTGGTCAGACCAGTTTTTTCCTGACGGAGACAAGGCATCATTGGATTTTAATGACTGCATCACTGTCAGTAACGAGACACCATGCCTTTTCATTTTTTCAGGGCTTGCTATGACACGTACGGCGCGTTTTTGTCCGCCTAGAAGTTCGACCTTGGATAAATCGGGTGTGCTTGATAATTCTCGAGCCAAAGGGGCCACGGCACTGCGAAGTTCAAATTCATTTAATTTTTTTGAGGTGAAGGTCAAAACTAAAAATGGAACATCATCAATTGAAAAAGATTTCACTTGTGATGTCATCGCAGTATCAGGAAGTTCTGATTTGATCGTCATTAATTTGTGATGAATTTTCACAAGACTGGGTTCCATTGGTTCACCGACTTTAAACCGGACAGTCACAAGGCTTCCGTGTGGTTGACTGCTTGAATACACATATTCAACGCCATCAAGCCCCCAGACAGCACGCTCGATGGGTTCAGTCACTTTGCGTTCGACTTCTTCAGCGGTAAAGCCCGGGGCGGCAGTTCTGATGTCAATCATTGGAACTGAAATTTGTGGTTCTTCTTCTTTCGGTGTTAAATACACAGCCATCAAGCCCAGTAATAAACTTGCAATCGCGATCACCGGAGTTAATTTTGAGTGAATAAATGTTTGACCTAATTTACCAGCGAAACCTAATTTATTTTTTTTCATTTGCATCCCTTTATTCAGCAATATTTTTAGTTAGGTCGAAATTTTGTTTTGTAATCATTTGTGTAGCCGCTTTGACTAGCCCAACTTCGGCGTCGCCTTGTTGCGAAATCAAATCAGCACGCCGACTGAGGACTTCGACAAACTGTAGTGCATTGATTGAACCATTTTTAAAAAGAGTTTCAGTAATTTTTGATTGTTCCAGTAAAATTTTATAACTGTCGTTAAGAAGCTTGATGTTTTCCTGCAGCGCCTTGATCGATTGATCTAAGGCAAATTTTTCAGCACGCTCTTGCTGCTCTAAGGCTTCGGATGATTTTTTTATTGAATCAGCTTTTAGTGTGGCCTCTTTCAATGTGCCAAACGAGGCTGAATCAAACAAGCTCCATTGAAGGTATAGGCCCGCAATGTATGAATTCGCTGTATCCCGATCACTTTTAAAAATTTGACTTTCAGCAAAGGCGCCGATGCGTGGTAAAAATTGCGCCTTCTGAATCTGAGCGGATTCTTCGCTAGCTACGGCATTGTATTTCATGGATTGCACTTTGTATGAAGATGAGCTTACGGTATTCTTTGTCAGAATATATTTATCAACAAATTCAACTGTTGTATTCATGACCGGCGACCAATTTTCAGATTTTAATCCAAGCTCTTTAAACATGGCATAATACGATTTAATTTGGGCGTCATACTGTTGTGCTAGGCCGGAAAGCCTGTTAGCTAGCGATTTCATACCAAGCAGTCCAGAATATCCCACAGGGTTTGATTTATTTCCGAGCTGATAGTTTTTCAGAAGTCGGTTGATCTGAGCACTAAGCTCAGAAATTTTATTTTTTTGCTCGTTTAAAATTGCAATCGACGCATAGGACAACATGACCTGTGCAAATTGTTCAAGCTGAACAAAGGCCGTTGTATTTTCTTGTGCGCGAGTCAGACTAGTATAAAAATCAGTTTGTGATGATTTCGCACCCCCTTCATAAATTGGCAGGTCAATACCCAATGCGCCTTTACTATAGGTTTTTGTATCTGGGTTATTCATTAAATCAGGATTGAAGTCGCTTTGTAAGACTGATTTTTGCGACAGCAAGCCAACAAAAGAAGCCGCAGGGTCATTTGTCTGATATGCTTGTGCGCCCAAATAAATGCGGGGCAGCCAGTGTCTGGCTGATCTATTTTTAGATTCATTCAAGGCTGCCAATTGTAAGCGCGATGCTTCTTGCGCCGAAGAATCCGAATTAATTTGCGCCCACACCTTAGGTAGCGACAGATTTTCGGCATTGCTAAACTGCGAATTTATTAATATTAAACCGAGTAAAATATTTCGTTTCATATAAATTCCTTTATTTTTTCGAGCGCAATTCACGCATTAATACTGAATTCTTTTTTTCTTCAAGAGCCATTTTGTCAACCAAAACAGATCTAACAAGTACACAAGCATCTTTAATTTTAGGAACAGATAGGCTCATGTACTGAAAAAGCCCCATTTTTCGAGACTGAATAATCCCTGCATCCTTAAGCACAGCTAAGTGCTGCGATAAGTTGGCCTTTGGAATTTCAAGTATTTCAAGAAGATCCGTCGCTGTCTTTTCTTCATCAGAAAGAAGGTCTAATATATGTAGTCGGACTGGGCTTGCTAACGCAGAGCACAGCTCGGCTTGAAGTTCGTAGATCGTCTTCATTTGATTTTTTTTTCGTTTTTTAGTCATATTTCAACCTTTGCAGCTTTTCTTTTAAGCATATTAGTCAATATATATATAAACTAACATACTAATAAGCCTGTTGCAAGTCTATTTTTTAGGTGTATGCTAGAACTAAGAAATGTTTAAATAAAAGGAGAATCACTATGAAAGTCCTTATTTTAGGAGCAGGTATATCTGGACATACGGCGGCCTTATTGCTTCGGAAGAAATTATCAAAACAGCACGAGGTCATTGTCGTTACGCCGAATCGAAAATGGAATTGGATTCCATCAAATATTTGGGTTGGGGTGGGTGATATGAAGCCCGAACAGGTGACTTTTGAATTGGCGCCGATATATAAAAAAGAAAAAATTACTTTTCATTTGGGTAAAGCCATAGAAATCTTTCCGGAAGGTAATGCCGATTCTGCTTCGCCGTACGTTGTTGTTGAATCAACCGATGAAAAAAATCCCGGAGAAAAAAATAAAATTCATTATGACTATTTGATCAATGCAACGGGGCCTAAATTAAATTTTGCGGCAACGCCTGGGCTAGGTCCAGATGGCCATAGCCATTCGGTTTGCACAGTCGATCATGCGTTTCAAACAGCCAAAGAACTTCAGTGGTTGATTTTAGAAATGAAAGCGGGTCAACAGAAAACTTTTGTGGTCGGCACTGGGCACGGATTATGTACATGTGAAGGCGCGGCATTTGAATACATTTTTAATCTTGAATTTGAGCTTCGTCAAAAAGGTGTTCGCGACCAGGCACGACTTGTTTTTTTAACGAACGAGGCTGTGCTTGGCGATTTTGGTGTAGGCGGTTTGCATCTGCAGGGTGGCGGATTTGTAACGCCAAGTCAGGTTTTTGCAGAATCATTGTTTGTAGAGCGTGATGTGAATTGGATTACCGGGGCACACGTTCACCAGGTGGATGAAAAGTCTTTAGAATATGAAACTTTGGACGGAGAAAAAAATAGCTTAGCATTTGATTTTGCGATGCTGTTACCACCATTCACAGGAGTACCACTGAAGGCCTTTAATAAAAACAAGGAAGATATTTCAGCAACACTTTTTAATGCTGGTGGATTTATGAAGGTCGATGCAGATTACAGTGTGAAAACGTACGACCAATGGTTACCTGAAGATTGGCCAAAAACGTACCAGACATCATATCGCAATATTTTTGCGATAGGTATTGCATTTGCGCCGCCACATCAAATTTCACAACCGCGAAAAAGTAAAAATGGAATACTCATTGCACCGGCACCGCCCCGCACAGGTATGCCTTCTGCAATTATGGGTCGAATTGTAGCGTCGTCAATTGTTGATATGATCAATGGTGTTTCTGTGTCACCAACACATTCCGCATCTATGGCAGAGCTTGGCGCTGCCTGCGTGGCTTCGGCCGGCGCGAATGCTTTAGTCGGTGGCGCAGCTTCAATGACAATGTTTCCGATTGTTCCGGATTATAAAAAATATCCAAAATTTGGAAGAAGCCTTACGCATACAACTGGTGAAATTGGAACAGCCGGGCATTGGATAAAAAAATTACTGCATTATGCATTTATATATAAGGCTCGCGCGCTGCCATTTTGGTGGATTATTCCAGAATAAAAATTTCTTAAGGAGAACACATGACAGTTACAGAATCAAAAAATCATGCAGCCGTAAGGCCTACAAAAACAACTTTGTTTTTCAGATCGTTTTTACCTTGGCAATTTGTAAGGTTTATCGTGATCAATTTTAAAATGTCAGTGATGATATTAAAATCCCATGGTCGAAATTTAGAACCTGTAAAGTCAGATAAAAATAAAGTGCTATAAAAATTTAATCAGCACTAAAGTTGTTGTTAGGACGATCAGCCATAAACTAAGCCCCTGTAAAAAGGGTCTTAGTCCAACTGATTTCAAAGTTTTCATCGTTAAATTGCTGCCGATAAAAAATAAACTGAGGATAAGGCCTTTTCTGGCTAGCCATTCAATCGTCGGCGCAAAATTTTGAAATTCAGGTATCCAAGTCGCAGCAGCAGCCATCAACAAAAAACCAAGAATAAACCAAGGCTTTTTAGTTTTTTGTTCAGACAGTGTTTTACGATTTAAAAATCTCAGGCCAAGGGTTAACGGAACAATCCATAGGGCACGTGCTAATTTAATTGTCGTTGCAATTTTTAATGATTCTGGTCCGTACTACAGTCCCGCCCCCACGACGGAGCTTGTATCATGAATTGCTAGGGCGCTTCAGAGGCCAAATTGTTCTTGTGTCATTTGAAAATAATGACCAATTGCAGGGAATAAAATTAATGCAACCGCATTAAATAAAAAGACTGTCCCTAAGGCAACTGTGATTGATTGTGAACGCGCTTTAATGACAGGGGAATTGCTGCGATGGCACTGCCGCCACAGATGGCAGTACCCACTGAAATTAAAATTAAAGTGTCTGCGTCTGATTTAAAAATTTTACCTAATGCAATCCCTAGAAACAATGTCATTGCAATGCTGACCGCCGTATAGGCCAAGCCTGATAAGCCCGCTTGACCTACGGCAATTAAGTTCATGCCAGCGCCAAGGCCAATGATTGAACAGGCCAATAATTTTTGCGAATAATTTCTGGTAAGATCAGAAACCGGATTTCCAAAGCTGAGCGCAATAAAAACACCTACGACCAAAGCCATGGCACCAGTTGCCCATGGCGACAAGCTGAAGGCAGTTCCTAATAACAATAAAAGCAGTGAAAAATTTCTTTTATTCACCAAGAATTTTTTTTGCATTTTCAAGGGATCCCAGGTTTTCAAGATTTTTGAAACCCAGATTTTTCATAATATCAACGGCTTTGCCAGAGCGATTTCCTGACCTGCAATAAATGCGGTACGTGTCTGTTTTGTCAAATTTTAAAATTTTTGTTTTAAAATCATCTTGTGTCACATCGATATTAACGGCTTTTTTGGTGTGCGCGGTTGAATATTCTGCGGTTGTTCTAACATCTAAGATGACTTCTTTAGCGTGTAGAATTGTTGAAAACATGAGGCTGCAAAATAGAAGTGTGGTTTTTTTCATAAGTTTTCCGTTAGGGTTTAGTTGTATTTGTCCAAGGGCCTGCGTTGATCACATTAGTAAAGCCATTTTTTTTTAGTATTCCGACAGCAACCCCACTTCGTGCGCCGGAAGCGCAGCAAAGTAAAATGGGCTTGTCAGTTGGTAATTCTTTATAGCGAACATCAATTTCGTTTAAGGGAATATTTTTACTATCACGAGCGTGGGCGTGGTTAAATTCGCTTTTTGTTCGCACGTCAATGATGATGGCGCCCTGATTTAAATACTGAGGAATCAAAGCTTGAATCCGGCGATTTTTTAAAAATCGCCATGCGAAAAATCCAATGATCAGGGCGGGTATCAGATAACTTTGAAAATTTTGAGCATTCATGATGTATTTAATCCTTTATTGTTTTTGAACTGTGATTTGTCCGCACTGTTAATTTGCCGGTACAGCTTGTTGAATTTTTTTGGGTTCAGCCAAATTTAAATTGCCCATGATTTGAATAAACTCGGCTTCTGTTTTGCCAGACCCGATACGTAGATTGTAGTTTTTTTCATGACCAATTGTCGATACTGTGAATCCGCGGTAATCATGACCAGGATAGACTAAGGTGTCAGTGGGTAATTTAAAAAGTTTATTAGTTACGCTATGGTACAGTTCAGAACTTGAACCCTGTTGAAAATCTGTACGACCTACGTATCCAATCAACAGCGCATCGCCTATGAAAACCATACCGTGACAATAATAGCTGATACAGCTTTCGGTATGACCGGGCGTTTCAATCGCGCGCAAAGAGAATTTACCAAATTTTATTTCTTGTTGATCTGCCAACAATAGATCTGCGCAAGTGACGCCTGATTTTGCGCCGACGGCAATTTTTGAACCCAAGCAGTTTTTAATTTCAGAGGCCCCAGTGATATGATCGGCATGAATATGTGTTTCAAGCGTATATAAAAGTTTTAAATTTAAATCTTTAATCAGTTGAAGGTCTCGGTCCACGTTTTCAAGTACGGGGTCAATTAAAATTGCTTCTGTTGTCACTGCATCTGCCAACAAATAGGTGTACGTTGATGTTTCGGATTCAAAAAGTTGTCTAAAAATCATTTTCATATCTCACTTGCAGTATTCGGTTTGAATTGTTTTTATTAACTGAATCAATCTTTTATCAGCGATTGAATAAACTTGTGAAGTTCCATTTTTTTCCGAACTGATAAGGCCTTCAAACTTCATTCGAATCAGAAACTGTGACATCTGGGACTGCGAAATTTTGCACAAACTAACGAGCTGCGAAACGCTTTTTGGGCCTTGCAGCAAATACCCTAGGATGAGCAGCCTTTGGGGGTGAGAAAGAGATTTTAAAATTAAGCAAACTTCGTCGCAAAA
>JAYVKY010000142.1:0-5843 GCA_043767965.1 Pseudobdellovibrionaceae bacterium | reverse complement strand
GTTTAGATCGTAATAATTGTGACATTTCCAAGGTGTGTTGAGCAATTTGAAAACATAGGTCATGTTCAAAGTATCCGATAAATTGACTGGCGATAAATCTGGTTTTCGAGGGCAACTGTGCTGACTGTTTGCGAAGATATTTAAAATCTTTTTGCAGATCATTATTTAAAATTAAAACAGCTTCACCAAAGGCAAGGCCATTTTTTGTGCCTCCGAACGATACTAAATCAATACCTAAATCAGTGATCATTTTTTTAAAAGTTGTTTTTAGGTGAACAACTGAATTCGTTAGCCTAGCGCCATCGATATGAACATACATTTTATGTTTTCGTGCAAGCTCGACAATGGCTTTGATTTCATCATTTGTGTAACAGGTGCCCAGCTCTGTAGGTTGAGTCAAGCTGATCAGTCTTGGTTGGCTGTAATGCTGGTCACCTTTTCGAATTAAATATTGTTCAATTTCTGAAAAAATAATTTTACCATTTTTAGATTTAACTGGAATTAATTTGCCTGAAAAAAATTCAGGAGCCCCACATTCGTCGACATTCAGGTGACTGCAATCTGAACACAGAAATGATTCATAATCTTTTAGCGCAGCACGCAGACAAAGTATATTGGCTGCTGTTCCGTTATAGACAAAATGAATGTCACAACCTTCGCCAAAATGGTTCTTAAATAGTTTAATTGCAACATCACTATACAGATCTGTTCCATAACTGGGCTGGTGATCAATGTTGGAATCGATCAATTTTTTTAAAATTTGGGGGTGTATGCCCGAATGATTGTCGCTGCCAAAGCCCTTCATGGATTATCCTTATGAATTAAAAATAAAATCATATGCCAAAAGTGCTGCTGTTTTTGATGTTTGAAAATCACGATCAAGCGGCGGTGATACTTCGTAAACACCGAGGCCTCGCACATTTGTTTTTTTATAAAGTGCATTTAAAAACTTGATGCTATCTGATATTTTAAGACCCGTTGCCCAGGCCTGGCTGCAGCCGCCGGCATCTGAAGCGGCAAGTGCATCAATATCAAAACTGATAAAAACGGCGGTTGATTTGTTAAGCTCAGTTATAAATTTATTTTTCCAAACGATATCCCATCCTTTTGCTTCAATATCATCTAAAGAAATTGTTTGGGCTCCAAACTCATTGGCCCAGTTCCAATGTTGAACAGAATTACATTGTTTTTGCAGGCCAATTTCTAAAAGATTAAATTGATCTTTAAACTCAGTCAGTAACCTATAAAATGGCGTACCACTATTTAGACTGACTGCCGACGGCCTGACATCAAGATGGGCATCAAAATTAATAATTAAAGGCTTTCTGCTGTTGTCATTACTTTGATTATTTTTAATAAAAGCTGCGCCATCAGCATAGCCAAAATCATGACCACCGCCGAAGGTAATGATTTTAATGTGTTGCTGATAAAATGAAGATAAAGTTTTTTTGGCAATTTCATGCCTTAAGAAAAGATCACCCTTGATTTCTAAATTACCATAGTCTTGATATTTGATATTTTTTTTTGAATTGCGAAAATAAGATTCTGGTGTGGTCATTTTGTAAAGAAATTGACGAATAATGTTGGGCGCCAGTGCCGAGCCAATTCGACCACCATTCAATTGAATACCTTCATCATCAGGATAGCCAAAGATGAGAAAATCATTTTCTGATATAGAGCCCGAATAATTTTTAAATATCTCGCCAAGTCGTAAATCATTGGGATCATTTTTTGAAAAAAATAAATCTATTGGCGTGGGGAAGAACAAGATTATCTCCTAAGTATAACTTTACTTATGATAGCTCCGGTCTGTTCATCAAACAAATTTAATTGTAGAGTTTTTTGATTTTTTATCAGTAATTCTGCGGCGTATTGCGCAGATTTTTCTGAAATTAAGAGCAACCAATCTTGATCATCGGGGTTTACAAAATAGCTTAATTTGCGAACTATTAAATGATTTGTTGTGTCCGCAGGCAGAATACATAGGCCTTTTGAGTTTGTATTGAAAACAAATAGGGTTGTGAAGGTTTTGAAGTTATAGCAGACGTCATCATCGCCACGCCACGTGCCCAGCAGTACATTTAAACCAATATAATTAAGTCCAATCGTGTTTAAAGTGTTCTTTTTAACTGTCGACACATCAGCTTGAATAGAAACAAAATCACCTGTGCTTAGACGCTGAATGATTTTTTCGACAATAGAATCGTTAAATGTCAGTAATAATTTTTCTGCATTTTCGGCAGTTTCTAAATAATAGGAATGATTTTTCTTTGATAAAACGCCACTGTACATCTGGGTCTGTGCGATTTTAATAACACTCAGTGCAGCCTGTGGGGCCAGCAAACACGAAATAAGAAGCGGTATAATGAAGTTCGTCAGTCTAACTATTTTTGAATTCATAGGGATGAAAGAACATGGTAGTGAGTACTTGTCATCAATGGCGAAAAGATGCAGCGCATCAGGAGTATGATTTTATTCAAATTTTGTATTTTATTCATTCTATAATACACAGATAAAACAAAGGTGTGATTAATGAAATTTATTTTAATTTTGGGCATGTTCTTTTTAACAGTTTTTGAATCAACAATTCTATTTGCGCAATCGACGCGGTCACAATCCCGAGGTTCATCATCACGGGCTGGTGGTGGTTTATTTGATTTTGCGATTTATTATGGTCAAAGCGAAGGCTCAAGCGATCCTGGAAATACCTATCAATCAAAAACAAATGAATCTTATTATGATATGAAATTGGGATATGTTTTTAATACCGGGATTTACATAGGTGCTGAATACTCAACGAGAAATTCTGGTTACCTTAATGGCTCAACAACGGGAAATGCTGCGGCAGCAGGCCTAGGATATTTTTTTGTTAACGGAATTAATTTACGTGGCTTTTATCGATTTAATGAAGCATTTAGTGATTTTAGAAATGGTACAGGCATCCAGCTTGATGCAGGATTTTCTGAAACTTTTGCAACTAATTTTTATTTGGGTCTGATGATGTCATATCGTAAAACAACGTACGCCAGTCGTGATTCAGATCCGTTGTTAACAAGATATACATTTGATTCAACCTACCCAATGGTAACTTTTGGTTTTTTAATTAATTAATTTGTATGAATAAACCAATGACTAATTACGAACTGATAATTAAAGAACATCATCTAGACACTTTTGGGCATGTGAATAATGCAACTTATTTACAATTATTCGAAGAGGCCCGCTGGCAAATTATTACTGATCGCGGTTATGGTTTGGCTGAAGTCATGAAAAATCGTCAAGGGCCTATAGTGCTTGAAATTCAAATTAAATTTTTAAAAGAGTTAAAACTTCGTGAAAAAATTCAAATTAATTTTGAAACCTTAGATAGCAAAGGTAAAGTGGGGCAATTTCGTCAGCAGATGTTGAATTCAAAAAACGAAGTGGCTTGCGAAGCTGTATTTACGGCTGGTTTTTTTGATTTAGATACAAGAAAGCTCATCGAGCCTACGGCGGCCTGGAAACACGCTGTGGGTATTTAGGTTATATTTTCTTTTCTTCCACGAATACGATCACTTAAAAATGATCTAAACTCAACCCAACTGCTCCAAACACCAATCCACAAGTTCTGATAGTTTCGGGTCTGATCTCAGTCCCGAAACTTCGTTTTTAAGTTCCAACATTTTTTTATTGCCAATCACAATCAAAGCATTTCGCTTTAATCCAAATCCGCCGGCACGAAACAGCGCAGTACCAAAAAAACGTTTTTGGATTTGCTTGTTTGAACTTGTTAATATCGATCTAAAAAAATCAACTTGTTCAGTGAGGTTTTTTAAATCTAAAATTTTTTCCGTAGATATTTCGTCGGTGGCCAGGTATTTTTTTTGCCGAAAGACTTTCTGGTTCCAAGGGCAGATCGTTTGACATAGGTCGCAACCAAAAAACCAATCATTGATTTTCGATCGTAAATTTACTGGTGCGATTGTTTTAGATTCAATCGTTAAGTACGAGATGCATTCGTCTGCTTTTAAGACATGGGGTTCTTTGATTGCATTTGTTGGGCAAATATCAATGCACTTCGTGCAGGTGCCACAAAAATCGGGGATAGGTGCCATATCTATAGCGCTGAATGTGTCCATCGGAAGACTCGTTAAGATTTCTGCAAGAAAAAACAAGCTACCTTTTTGTGGATGGATCAAACAGGTATTTTTTCCGAACCAACCAAGCCCTGATTTTTGCGCAAGATCACGTTCTAAGATGGGACCAGAATCAGTGTAGGCCAAAAACGATTCTTGTGGGTACTGCTGTTGAAGCTCTTTAATTATTGCAGCCAGCTTTTCTTTTAGCCAAAAATGATAATCTTGATTTTGAGCATAAAGCGCAGTACGTGCGGGGTATTTTTCTAGTGTTGGATTGGGGGGCGGAAAATAAGATTGAGCCACAGTAATCGCTGAAATCAATTTTTGATTAATCAGCAGAGGGTTTTTTTTCATTTCAAAATGGGTTTGAAGGTACTGCATTTCACCATGAAAGTTTTTCGCGAGCCATTTCTGATAAAAATCAATCGTAAGTGGAGTTTCAAGTTTTGCAGCAGAAATCTGATCAAGTTGGTACTTAACTTTGAAATCATTGAACAAGTTAATCATTTTAAAAATTCAGCTTTCAATCTACTTAAGACTTCCTTTTGTAGTTCAGTATCTGAACAATCTTTTTGGTATTTTAAAATCAACTGATCCTCAATTAAAAGCGCGCGATTTAATATCTTTTTAATATCAGGACCCTGTACATGAAATAATTTAATGACATCATCGCCCCTCAATTGAGCAGATTTTTGAATTGGAATAAGTGTAGCAATTGCTAAAGAATCTAAAAGCTGAGGTTTTAAAATTTTGATGTATCCTAGCTGGTCTGCATATTTTCTAGCAAAGGTCCTAACATTTAAAATTGACCACGTTGAAAATTGTTTTTCGATTTCATTCAAAGCCATTGAAGTTTTAAGAACGGCCAATTTAATGTATTGTTCAACTTTAAGTTTTTTTAAAATCAATTCAAGTTGATCGGCGCTTTGTTTTTTTAATAAAACAGTTAAATTAAAGATCGGATTATCTTGGCAGATTTTAAATTCGTCAAACGAGACGTCATTGGAATTAATAGATTCAAAAATTTGTTTAAATAAATCCAAATCAATCATAATTTGCAAAGCGGCTGCGAATTCACCATTTAAGATTATTTTTTTTAATTCATCCCAAATACGTTCTGCAGATAAAATATGAATGCGCTGGGCGTTTTTCCGTATAGAAATTTTGACTTCGTCGTGAATTTTAAATTTGTATTTTGTGGCGAAGCGGACCGCTCTGATCATACGAAGTGGGTCGTCTGAAAAAATTTGGTCTGCATTTGATTCAGGATGTGTGTGGATCAGTCCATTTTTAAGGTCATTTAAACTTGATTTTGATAAATCCAGAAGTTCGCCTGTCGTTAGATTTTGCGCCAACATATTGATTGTGAAATCGCGCCTGCGAATGTCTTCATAAAGGGTGCCAAAAGTAGTGATTCTTTGTCGTGATTGGGGATCTGGAAAACATTCTTTTTGTGTATCAGCAAAATCAACAGTGCCATTTTTTGTTTTATAAAACTTATTTTGAAAATGAACATCTGCGGTGAATTCTAAATACCAGATAGGGTAACCAAGACCTTTTTGAAAGGGGCGGGTAGTTTCATTTGTAAAAAGTAAATGAAGGTCATTTGAAAATTTTTCTGCTCCGTCATTTTCTGCAATCACAAGATCGAGGTCTTTGGATAAAATCTCAAGACATTGATCGCGAACAAATCCACCTACAGAAAAAACTTTATTTATAAATTTT
>JAYVKY010000141.1:0-5006 GCA_043767965.1 Pseudobdellovibrionaceae bacterium | reverse complement strand
GTACGCCTATCAACCAGAAAACTTTCAGTACCGACCGCCCATGGGCTCAATTCATACTGAAATACCCTATGCCTTATATGAAATTAAATCGCCCTCATTGAAAATGACAGCCTTAAAAGACAAAGTTAAAAAATTTATTTTTTTAGATAATTTGTGGTTTTAACTTGAGTCACACTAGCCAAGCGCTGGCAGCCAAAAGCTAAACGTAGATCCCGTACCAACTGTGCTTTTGACCGATATGCTACCACCATGTTGTTCAATGATTTTTTTAACTATAGCAAGGCCTAATCCGGTACTGTTTTCCCCGCTGGTGGGACGAACGCTTGTTTTACCAAACTCGGTAAATAGCTTTGAAAACTCATTTGACGGAATACCTTGACCCTGATCACAGACTTCAAAAACAAGACGATTTTCGTCAGATTTTATGACTACCGTTACTTCGGTGTATGGGTTTGAAAATTTAAATGCATTTGTAAGCAGGTTGTCTAAAACTCTGTGAATTTTAATTTGATCAAATCGTGCGACCTGGCAATCTGCTAATTCAAAATTAATTTTTAATTTGATATTCTTTTTTTCAGCCATCATGCGAGCATTACTTTCTAAATCAGAGAAAAATTTTGTTAAAGAGACCTCTTCACTCTTTATTTTTTCATCGCCAAAATCTAATTTCTTAAGCTCTGAAAGATCTTCCAATAGTTCAAACATATATTTTGTATTTCGTTCAACCACAGAAAAAATATTTTTTTCTTCTGAACGAAGATGCTGATACCAATCTTCAGAATTAGCTAATTCAAGATAACCTTGAATTACACTCAACGGAGACCTTAAATCATGAAGTACCATTCTTAAATCTTTCGACGTAGACATATTATTTTCAAAAAATTTTTTTAACCGGCCATATTCGATAAGCATTGAAAGTTCATCTGCAATATCCAAAAATACTTGTGTAACTTGATCCTCATAGACACCTACATTTCGGCTCGAGAAAAAGACAAGACCAAAATTTTTATTGTTCGAGCGTAACGGGCAGGTCATGCTTGATCTGATCCCATCTTTCAAAGTTAACTCGGTTGATTTAGACTCTGGGTGCTCGATTGCGTATTTTTGCAAATCATTTATAATTCGAGGTTCGCCGGATTCAAAAATTCTTTGCAAACTGCTTCCAGCAAGTGGTGCACAGTAGTTTTCAACAAGGTGACTGTACGGTATTTTCGATCTAACCCATTTTAGACAAATTTGGCTGTCGCTGCCGTCCTCTTCAATTAAAGCAATACCGATTCGATCAAAGGGGATTATGAAATCAAGAGAATCAAAAATAAAATCTAGAATTTTTTCATAATTTGTTCCTGAATTAAGCTTCTGCGTGATGTTTTGAAAAACTTTTCCAAGTAAAAACTGTGTTGACGCTTTTGGCAGCGCCTGCTGTATTTGCTCTTTAGATATATACCGTTTGTTTACTGTCATTTGCCCTGCTTGTACGCTAATTCACATTTATTTACAAGAAAATCCACAGCACAAGGTATACTATGGTTTTTGTAATTTTTACCAGTTTAATGACAGTCTAAACTCTTAAATTGAATAGAACTTATAATCTAAAAATCGAGAGTGATAACTTTAAACCCTGATTCGTAAATGGTTGCGTGTGGCTGAGTCGTAGCTTTGTAAAACTGAATTTCCAATCTATGGGATGCAATACAATAATACCTTTAAGCATTGAAAGTTGTTCGAAACGTTTTAAAATTGCGGGTATTTGGTCCGAACTCAATCGTTCACCATAAGGGGGGTTCGTCACGATCCATAGGTCTTCATCCAGTTTCAAATTTAATTTTTGAAAATCAATAGTCATGCTGTCAGCGTGAAAAAAATTAACTTCTGGGTTAAAATAAATTTCTGAAAATATTTTATGGTTAAGTTTAGATTTCTCGAATGTTTCAAGATCTTTTTCAATTCCGATCAATCTATTTTTTATAGGATTTAACCATTTATAATTTTTAGACCACGAAGGTGATTTAAAAAGTGCAGGTGTTATTTGAAATTTTAAAAATGGAAATTCCCTTTTTAACTGAGGCATGCCTAGCAGTGCAGATTCAAATAAAATTGTCCCAGCGCCTGAAAACGGATCTAAAATTGTTTTAGAACGTGCCGACATTAAACCGGCAATTTGAAGTGTTAAATAGGCCAGATTTTCTCGAATCGGTGCCGAGCCTTGATGCTTGCGATACCCTCTGAAATGTAAATGTTCACCTGTGGTATCCAAGCTGATTGTTACAATGTCATTAAATAGTCGAATATAAATACGGAATTTACTTTCTTTGACCAATTGGATTTTATTTATACTTAAAATTTTAGTAATTGATTCTGTTAAATTTTTCTCGTGAAATAATCTTGATTTCGAAGATTCAATTTCTAAAGAAATAGCCTTATCTTTTTCAAAGTTAAAAATATTTAAGAAATTGATTTTTTTAAATTCTTTTTCGAATTGATCAAAAAAACGAGCTTTAAAATCCAGATGTCGCAGTAAAACTCGATTTGCAGTATGACTGAAAAAATTAATTTGCAACCCTAGGTGCAGGGAACATTTAAATAACAACCCGCCTTTATCGATTTCAAACTCTGGCACTGATTCACGAGTTGGCAGGCCATCTAGGTCGATCATCAGATACCAGAAACTTTCAATTTCTTTAATCAACTCTTTTTCGAAATGAATCGGACAACTTACAAAAAAATAATTCATAGGTTTAATATCTCCAGAATAAATCGAAATTTAAAAAATAACCATCTCTGGTATCATATTTGTATTTACTGATGTCTGTTGCATTTAAGGCCAATTGCAAATGAAAGCGATCATAGATCCAAATATATGACAAGTAACCGCCTAGTGATTTTTTTTCAAAATTATAACTAGGTCCGATTAAAAATCGATCCCAATTTGAAAGAATGATTTCGTAACCTGTTTGAAACGAGCTTGAACCCAGGGCCTTGATCGCAGAGGCATCCGCAGCACCTTCCCATTGTACGAGGCCTAATCCTAAAACTGTGTGAGAAATCAAAGAATCTGATGATGTTGAATCCCAATAAAAATTCAAATTAACAGTCGACTGATTTTTTTGCACGAGACCAACATAACTTATGCCTAACGACAATGTTGTTGCCTCTGAATCATACAGCTTGGCTTTCATGCTGGCATTTGGGCCGCCAAGGACATTTAATGTCGCAAATGTACTCAGTGATAACCAGTCTGTTGCACCAAAATATAAATTACCCACAAAATTAATTAAGAATTCATTTTTGTAAAGCACCTGCGCAGTTTCTCCGATAAAAACACCTTGATAAACTAATGGTCGATAACGTGATGAAATATTTTGCTGGCTTTTTTTAACCAATAAATCTGTCGTGCCAATGTAATCCTCATCTGAAGAAGATAAATCAATTCGCTTAATATAATCCTCTTTTTGAATCATATATTTTCGTGACTGTCGAATCAGTTTAAAACGCACAAGGTACTTCGAATTCAATGGCTTAATCGAACTCATTTCGGCAAAGGCAAAAACCCCAATTTTGGCATTCTGAGATACAACAGGAACAATTTCACCAATTTCCCAGTTTTTAGATTCTGAGATCGCTGAAAAATTTTGATCATCTATAAAGTTTTGTATCAAAGCTGAATTGTAAACTAAATTTTCAGCTTTTGAAAACTGAGCTGAAAATACAAGAATTGCAAATACAAGAATTAAACAGTAATTTTTTTGGGATGGAAGTTTAAGCATAACCAAGACAATACTAACGCAAAAATTCCAACTCCGAAAGCATAAAATAGACCTAACTGATCTGTCAGGTACCCAACACCTAAATGCATACTGATGACAGACAAGCTTTGAAAGCTCATTGCAAAGGTAATAAATGTTCTGGTGTGTTTACCAGTATACTCAGAAATGTAGGCAACGCTTAGCGGATAGTATGGAGCCATCGCTAGACCTACTAGGGCTAGAAAAAACGGATGCACTTTTAAGCCTAAAAACAATAATATGATTGCGACGAAGAGTGACAAATTCATTTGAGTCTTTATCGCTATATTCATTTTTTTAAATGCAAAAACAAGCCTGCCCAAAAGCAAAAAGAAAAAAAAGAGTGTCACATACTGACTAGATTGTTGCAAATCCATTTGAAAATATGTTCGCATATATTGAGCTAAACGTGTCGAAATCAAGATTTCTGCAACAACATAAAATCCAAACATTCCGCCAACAAAGAATAGTGCTTTTTTCGAAATGGATACTGTTTTTTTGTCTTCGAATTCAATTTTTTTGACAACTGAAAATCGAGGCTCTGGATGAATTAAATACTGAACCACAAAAAAAACCAAACATAAGATTGATGTTGAGATAAATGCAGCTCGCCACACACCGAAATAAATGGTTGTTTGTGCGGCGATAACTGGCGCCAAAAAACTGGCAAATCCATACATCGCATGCAGGCCCGACAAAGCCTTTGATTGATTTTCAGCAGACACATTTTCTGTAACCAATAGGTTTTGCGAAACGCCCATAAAACCAATACTTAATCCTAGAAAAAAACTTCCAAACAATAGAATTTCAAATGTTGATGATAGGCCCATCACTACAAGACCTAAGCTCATAACAAAAATAGCTAAAAACAATAATGATGAAATTGAAAACCGACGAAGATAATAGCCTGAAACAAAACTTCCAATAAACGCAGCCCCCGATGTTGTCGCAAAGCTCCATGAACCCTTCGAGCTAGAAACTGCAAAAAAGTTTAATATCTCAGGGAATAATGGCCCTCGAATATTATCTGCCAGGCCCAGCAAAAATAAACTTAAAAATGCAAAAAAAATCGCCCATTTTTTTTGGGCGATTTTACAAATATATATATTCATGTAAACAACTTTCTTATTTTGACTCTAATGCAGACTTTAAAACTTTGAAAGTATTAATTATAGTTTTTCTATCAATTTCGCCTTTAAATGTGAATGGCTGGTATAAACT
>JAYVKY010000140.1:0-2653 GCA_043767965.1 Pseudobdellovibrionaceae bacterium | reverse complement strand
TTCGATTGTAATTCTCGGCATAAATCATACCCCGAACCATCCGGCAACAGTACGTCTAATATAATCATCTGATATTCATGTGCCAGTAGTTTAACACGCGCCTCTTGTAAAGTTCCGGTAATGTCCAGTTGATATTTATAACCCAAGCTGATTTGTATTAACTTTTGGTACTCTGGCATATCTTCAACGATTAAAATTCGATTGTTCATATTGTCCCCCGAAAATTCTTAATCAGTTAGCCCCTATGAAATTTCAAACCGTATCAATTTGATTTCTAATGTTTATTTTTTGTTCAGTTGTAAATTGTTTTTTCGTTTGTTTCATTTATACATCACCTCAACTATTTACAGATTTAAGATGCAATTTTGGCCCCAAAAGACATAAAGGGGTAAGCGTTCGCTCTCGAAAAAAGCCACTGAAAAATTAACAGATCATCTTAATCTAGGCCCCACCGAACGTAAAACACTGATGAAGCGTTATTCAAATATAGATGATACCTATGAAACTTTATCATTAGATTCGTTTGAACTTATTTCTGACTGGTACCACTATGTCATTTTAAGTGCGCTTGAACTGCCCGGTGCAAAACTGGAAGCCAAATGGATATCAAAACAAATCGGTATTCAGCCTTTACAAGCTAAGCTTGCGATTGAGCGCTTAAAACGCCTGGGTTTAGTCGAACAAATTTCTGCAGGCAACTGGAGGCAAAGCACAGCTCCTATTAAAATTGATAATAAAAATTCATCTGGCGCCACTAAAAAATTTCATAAGCAGCTTCTAACCAGAGCCGCGGAGTCGATTGACCGCGACCCCCAACAAAACGGAGAAAATATGAAGACACAAATTTTGGCACTACTTCTAACTATCAGCACATTAACGGCATGGGCCGGCAATGAAGGGCCACAAGCTGCACCACCACCTAATAGATAATTATAATGCAGGAACAAAAGTAAAATTTATTAAATGATTCATATATTGGCGGGCAAGTACTATTTTCCCGCCCCGCTCCCATTCAAGAGTACGCCCTTAATTTCCTTTGCGCTGACCCCAAGACGGACCCACAGCAGATCTATTTTCATTCCGAGGTTTGTTTGGCTGGAACTTACGAAAAGACTCTGATGTCACGCCGGACTTTTGCGCTTCCATTTTACGGTTGGTCAATTCGACAAGCAGATTCGGTTTTAATGTTTTTTTTTTCATGTGCATATGACTAACATAAAAATTGAGTTATGGAACCGAATTTAGCTTTGCCAGCTATTTTTATTCACAAACTTGCTAATTTTTATAATGCGAGGCTTTAATGAGGTCCGTCTTTGTTTTGAAAAGCTCGAACTTTTGTTCATTTGTGAAATTGACATTTCTACGATTACCTCGAAGAGCAGGGTTTTAAAAAACTGTTAAAACTTTATTTTTTCAAAGAACCGATGCAAACTACACTTGTACTTACGAAAATCCAAGTTCGTTTTGAAGAAAAAAGCGTTTGGTTGTCACAGAAAAGCATGGCTGAACTTTATCAAGTTTCTGTTCCTAGTGTTAACGAGCATCTTGCCCATATTTTTGAAGAGGGCGAATTACCTCCCGAGGCAACTATTCGGAAATTCCGAATAGTTCAAACTGAGGGTAAACGCGAGGTAACCCGTGCCGTTGACCGCTATAGCCTAGAGGCCATTCTTTTGGATAAAGCTGTGGGAACTGCCAATGCATTTTTAAAATGATCTTAAAGTTTATTTAAACTGATTGTGACCGGATCGTGTCGTACCCATCCAGAATGCTTTAAAGGTATATGCGATTATATGGCACTTGGGGCCAATGGTATTACTTAATATACGGCAGTCCAATGTTGCGTTTGACAAAACGAGCGATATACCGCACACTTGTGAAATATGCAAAGTAAGTTGGAAGTTCTAAAAACTGACGAATTTAATCATTGGCTTGATTTGCAACAACCGAAAACCAGAACGATCATTCTTGCAAGGTTAGATTTAATTTCAGTGGGTCACTTTGGTTTACATAAACGTTTTGATGGGCTCATCGAATTGAAATGGTTGAGTGGTGTTCGGGTTTATACATTTATGTGGGGTAATGCAGTTGTTGTAGCGCTCTACGGAGGAAATAAAAATGGCCAAAGTCGCGACATTAAAAAAGCAAAAAAAATCAGAGACGAAGTCCTTGAAGGCACACGAACCTTTCATAAGTCGTGAATTAAAAAATTCTAAACTTGTTATCGATACTTTACTTGAATGTATTCGCACAGGCGACATTGAATCATTCCGTGAAGTTTTAACTGCACACTTGATGACAATGAATAAAACAAAAGTTGCAGCCAAATCAGGAATTGGCCGAAGAACATTGTATGATTTGATGGATTCAAAAAAAGAATTTAATCCCGAATTATCAACAATTTCTGCAATTATACAGTCTTTGGCGGCTTAATATTGATTCTTCATGTACGAGTTTAAGCCCTTCTTTTTAAAAAATTTCAGTTACAAATAATCCGCTCTATAGAGTGTAGTGCTGTATATTGGATGACTCAGGAAAACAATGAAGCTGCGCGTGTCCGATTTCATCCTAAAGCGCCACCCAATTTCATCAAAGTGTACCACCGCAGCGGTAGCGACGTGATGTTTAATTGAGCTTTTTATTTAACTCAAGC
>JAYVKY010000139.1:0-7288 GCA_043767965.1 Pseudobdellovibrionaceae bacterium | reverse complement strand
TCTAAATCATCCAAAACGGCGACTCCAGCCACTTGTGCAAGCTCATTCACATTGAATGGGTTTCTGACTCGATTATAATATTCAAGAACATATTCAGGTGCCAACATTGCGCCCAGTCTTAATCCCGCCATGCCGTAAACTTTAGAAAATGTTTTTAAGACAATGATATTTGAATATAGAGAATAAAATTTTGCGGCCTCTTTGAATTTGGGATCACGCACATATTCTGTATATGCTTCATCGAAAATCAGTAATACATCATCACGATTTGCTAACCGAATTAAAAATTCATCAAGCTCTTGGCCACCGACAATGGTTCCTGTTGGGTTATTCGGATTAGGAACAAAAATCAGTTTAATTTTTGCATTCGGATTTCTGAAAAAATCATCGGCTATAGCCTTTAGATCCATTGTTAAATCAGACTTTAATGGCACTGTTCGAACTTTTACGCGCGCCGCTTGAGCGCAAACCTGATAAGCAATAAACGCAGCTTGTGAAGTTAAAATTGAATCGCCTGGCTCGCAAAAAATGCGAATTAAAAGATCAATAATTTCATTCGATCCATTGCCTAAACCAATTTGAGTGGAACTCACACCCCATTTTTCTGAAATTTTTTGAACGAGCTCATAACATGATGGATCTGGGTACCGATGCTGATCACTGAGTGCTTTCATAATGGCTTCGATCCCTTTTGGGCTGGGCCCCAAAGGATTTTCATTACTCGCCAATTTATAAACTTCAGTTAGTCCGTACTCACGTTTGGTTTCAGACACTGGCTTACCTGGTTTGTATGCAACTAAATTTAAAATCTCGGCAGATACTTTCATGATTGACCCTTTATCTTTTCATCTTTATATTTTCTAAAACTATTATGAGCATGGCTTCAACACAAGTAAATTTAACCGCCGAAAAAACTGCAGCTCCGACAAAGGCCGTCCTCGCCCTATACCTTGGCGAAACCTATACCGAACTTGAAGTAAGAGCAAAAAACAAAGTTATTTTCAAAAAAAATTATTTTTTACCGCAGACTTCGTTAAAAACAACACTCAACCAAGTACAAAAAAATCTGACTGAATTGAATATTCAAGTTTCTGACGCCTACGTAGTTTGTCGCTACTTCGAGCGCCTAAAAACTTTTCGACTGGGTGGCAGCGTTGTGCAAGTGGTTCACCAGGGCTTTGAAAATAGTTATTGTATTGAAAACACATCGCGAGTCTCTTTGGCCGCATCAGCCCTAGTTATTTCAATAGATCAAAATTTTTCGCTCGAGACCTTAGCGTCCGAGCTTTTACGAATTCAAAAAATAAACCCAGATGCCAACAAAGTTGCAATCGAGCTTGATTCAAATGTGATTTCTGAAGTTGATATTCAAAAAATTAAAGACTTCTTTACTGAACATGGTTTTAAAATATTTCAATGTCATCAACCTCAAAATTTACTGCAAGTTCGTAAGACTTTATTAAATGCAGGCTCTGAGGGCACTAAAGAAGAGATCGTCTCTGAGCTTAAAGAAAATTTCAAAGACCTACAGATTCAATTTTGGGTAAAAGATCAATTTTATTTAATTGATTCTAACGATTATGAAAATTTTGATCTGTACTTTAGTAGCCTAGATTTTTTATCTCACTTATTACTTCAATCAAAAATGAAAAATCTAGTTCATTTTGATCTTGAAAGCTGGATGATCGTTGGCTCTGATTCGAAAAATATTTGGGATAGCCCATGGGGACTGATTGACCGAAAATATAATATAACCACAGCAATTGCATTACACCCTTTGACAGAGATTCTGATTGACGAAACGTCCCGTTTGCAATTTTCAAAATCTCCTGTCAGTCCCGAGCCTGGGCCAATGATTGCTGGTCGAGGTTTGAAATCGCTACTGATAGATTTATATTCTGATTATATTAAAGATGATCCCTATTTTAAAACTTTATTTCCACAGCTTGAAAGTACTATTCTGCAAACTAAAATAGCTTCACAGTTTAAAGTCCTCGAGAAAGGTCAAAGATCTGAATCAGCAGAGCTGACCAAAGATGACCTTATTCAATTCGTCAACGAATTGATAAATTTTGAACTTGAATTAAAACTAGGTCACCCTGTTTTACAACTTGAAAAAACGATTTGGACCGGACATCTGGCCAAGTTGGTCAATAGCCAAGCCCAAATTTTTTCTTGGACTGAAAACATCTTCCTACAGATCGGCAAAAAGTAATGTCAACGCACCTTGATTCACATAAGTTTTTGGCACTGCTTTCGCCCTTTAAAAATGCATCAATTATGAATAACAAGGGTGAATTGATTTATTCAAAGGATGCGGACTCATTTAAAACAACGACAAGTCGAATCGTCCTCTTTCAAATTGCAAAAAAATATTTGTCACCAAAGACCGGCGACATCATTATTTCAAACGACCCCGAAAATGGGGGCACCCAATTAAATCGGCTATTTTTTATTTGCTGTCTGCACAACAATTTATTTGTGGTTTGGGACGCCGAATTGAATGAGGTTCAATTTAAAATTCCACTGACACCGCTAGTTGAAAATAACAAAAAAAATGAAATGATCTGGCAAGCGCTGATCGAGTCACAACCGGCCGCAGAAAAATTTAGAGCATTTTTTGAAAAACAAATTAAAAAAATGAATCAAATGCAGGTTTTTAAAAAATTTATTTTATCCATTTCCACTGAAACTTTTCAAAAAACATGGTTCAAGATGACAAAAGCTATTTTTGAGGACCATTTCAGTTTAAAATCATATGGTCGTCATCAACTCGCAGTTGAATACCGAAATCAGCAAATTAAAATTAGTGCTGAGGCTGATGAAAAACAAAATATCAAATCATTTAAGTTAGATTTATCTGGAACTGCATTAGCCGATAAATTTTCTTGCGCCTCCCATGTTGTAGAAAGCGGTCTAATGATCGAGCTTTCAAAATTTTATAATTTTGAAAAATGTTTATCGCAACCAATTCTTGATCATGTGAAGCTATTATTACCACCAAAATCAATTGTATCTAAATCGAATGCCAGCGGCGAATATAATTTTGAGCTACAAAAGTTAACCCGCCAAATGATGCGCCATTGTCTGAACCAAATGAATACCCAAGGTAAAAAATCCGAAAAAAAGTTTTTAATCTATTCAACAGCTTATTTATCCTTTAATTCTGATCATGTTCAGCTTTCAAATTTCTTATCTAATTCTAGAATTGATTTTTTAGTTGGCGATCTGTTTGATAAAAATGTTCTTCAGCATAGCGAACGTGATTACAAGGCCGTCTTAAAATACAAACTTGATACAACGTCGCAGTTAAACCTTTACGGCGTGAAGGCACCTAACGATAGTGAGCAAAGATGGATCAAAATCAATGGTGAAATTGCACATCACGGCCAATTTGTTTTGAAAAAAAATGATGTACTTAGTTTCAGTTGGAAGCTTTAATTATACAAATCTGGCACCTGATTTAATTAGGCATTGTCTAATAATTTCAATGTGTGCATGACTTGTCGTTTCGATCACGAAATCAATACGTGTCTCTTTCATATTTAAGCCATGCTTTATTCGATCATGGTGAACTTCTAAAATATTAGCGCGATTTTCAGCTAAAATTTTTGTTAAAAGACTTAAACTGCCTGGTATATCTGGGACAATCACAGACAGATCACATAATCGACCGCGCTGTATTTGACCACGTTGAATAATATCTGACAAAATATTTAAATCAATATTACCGCCACAGACCATAATGCAAGATTTGCGACCAAGATCAATTTTTTTTGTTAAAGCTGCAGCCAATGCAACAGCACCTGATCCTTCTGCTACTGTTTTGGCTCGTTCTAATAAAAAAACGATGGCCTCTGCGATTTGTCCTTCGCCAACAGTCATCACATCATCCACATATTTTGAAATAAAACTTTGATACATTTCTTGGCTTGGCGTTTTAACAGCAATTCCGTCAGCCAATGTTGAAATAGCCGATGTAATCGGTGTAAAAGTTTTTGTCTTAAACATTTGAACCATTGTACTGACAGCCTCGGTTTGGACCCCGAAGATTTTGATTTTTGGGTTTATTGATTTTGCGGCTATGGCAATACCGCTGATTAAGCCCCCTCCACCAATAGGGACAACAATCGAATCTAAATTTTTAATTTGTTCGCACACTTCGATACCAATTGTTCCCTGGCCAGCAATCACTTTGGCGTCCTCAAAGGGGTGAACGAAAACATATTTTTTCTCATCAGCTAACTTGAATGCCAATTCTTTAGCATCGTCAAAAGTCAGACCGTGTAAAATAACTTCAGCACCGTATTTTTTAGTCGCCTCAACTTTTGCAATGGGTGCATTCTCGGGCATAACAATCACGGACTTCACATCATGTAATGTTGAACTTAAGGCGACCCCTTGCGCGTGATTTCCTGCAGAGCAAGCAATGACGCCGCGTTTTTTCTCTTCACTGGTTAGGCTAGCAATTTTGTTGGCAGCTCCACGAATTTTAAAGCTGCCTGTACGCTGTGTATTTTCAAGTTTTAAATAAATTTCAGAACCTATTAAATCAGTTGCTGATTTAGAATAATCGCAAGGTGTGACATTGATGACATTTCTAATTGTCTGACGAGCGCTTAGGATATCTTCGATAGTGACTGATAAATGTGGTTTATTCATTGAATGATCTTACAATGTAATTGGCTGAATTTCAATCTGAGATATAGCCCAATGTCTTAGCTAAGAAACCGCTATCACCAATACAAGGCAATCCCCAATAACGGCGGGTAAATTGATTTTAAAATTGAAATTTTAGTTGTAAAAATAGTCTTAGATAATTCAGTGATTTCAGTTTTATATGCATTTTCGCAGAAAAAAAATGGAGTCAACGATTTATTGCAGCCCAGGCAACGATCGACGTCTTTGTCATGTTTTTCATTCAAGGTGTCACAAATATGACACCTTCGAATATGCATTTCTTTTTCTTGGTTTTTTTGTGTTTTGTGATTCATACATTTTCTTATGCAAAGCATGCCAACGAATCGAATTGAGACAAAAAATAATATAATCACCTGAGCTCGATTTAGATCGCTATTTTAGAATTCATATATATAACTATGTCGAACAATTTGCGGCCAAAATCTAACAGCAACAAATCTGTAAAAAACTCTGTACATCCAGCGACGCCCCGCCAATCAAAAAACCATCCACGTGGGGTATTTGAATTAAGGCTTTAGCATTATCAGGTTTTACACTGCCACCGTATAAAATTTGAAAATTTTTAAAACCTAAAGATTCCATATGAGAAAATATTTTTTGATGAATATCCGTGATCTGTTCTGTTGTTGCAACTTGACCCGTCCCAATCGCCCATACGGGCTCATAGGCAATCACGATACGTTTATTTCGATCCGCACTGATTAAACCGTCATTTAACTGAGAAAAACAAACAGATTCGGTCTGATTTGATCCGCGCTGAATTAATGTTTCGCCAATACAAAACACAGGCAGCATCTGCAGATCTTGGCAAAGTTTTACTTTTTTTAAAAGTGCTTCATTTGTTTCAGAAAAATACTGACGACGCTCACTGTGACCTAATAAGACCAATTCAGAACCGAACTTTTTTGCAAGTTCAGCAGAGTTTTCACCGGTGAAGGCACCAGATTTTTCAAAATGAATATTTTGTGGGCCGACTAAAATGGGCGAATCCTTAATAGTTTGTGATACCAACCCCACAGAAAAATTTTGTGGAAAAATAAAAATTTCTTTATGATCGAAAAAATTTGCGTCAACACTTAATAAAAATTCATCACAGAATGCTTTTGATTCAAGTGGTGTTTTTTGTAATTTCCAATTGGCTGCAAATATTTTTTTCAAAATGATTTTACCCCAGGTTGCGATTCAGATTGCTTGCGTGGTCGCAAAACTTCAAGGCCAGGAAGCTTTTCGCCCTGCATGTATTCAAGACTGGCGCCACCGCCCGTTGAAATATGTGTCATCTGACCGGCAAACCCAGACATCTCTGCCGCTGCGGCAGAATCACCACCACCAACAATTTTTATTCCTGGATTTTTTGCCATAGCTTCTGCAATGGCAAAGGTGCCTTTTTGGAATTCTTTAGTTTCAAAAACACCCATCGGACCATTCCAAAAAATGGTTTCGGCTTTAGCTAAGCAGGTTGTGAAATTTTTAATTGTCTGAGGGCCGATATCTAAACCCATTTCATTTTCTGGAATTTGAATCTTTGGATTAAATTTTAAATTTGTCACATCATTAAAGCTCGTACTTGTAATATGGTCGACAGGTAATAATAAAGTTTTACCGCGCGCTTCGATGCGCTCGATCATTTCTTTGGCATATTTAATCTTGTCAGCTTCAACCAAAGATTTGCCAACAGCGTGCCCTTGGGCTTTTAAAAATGTATAGGCCATCGCGCCACCAATTACAAAACCATCAACCACATTAATTAATTTTTCAATAACTGGGATTTTATCAGATACTTTAGATCCGCCAAGAATCGCAATGAATGGTTTCTTGGGATTCTCGGTCAGGCCATCCAGCATTTTTATCTCTTTTTCAATCAAAAAACCTATACCTTTATCTTGCATAATTTCTGGCAAAGCATAAATACTGGCATGAGCTCTGTGACAAGCGCCAAAGGCATCGTTGATATAAACGTCCGTATAGGCGGCCCAGCTTTGCGCAAGTTCTGTTTTGTTTTCAACTTCACCCTGGTCAAAACGTAAATTTTCAAGACAAATAATTTGTTTTCGCATGTGCCCATATAAAATGTGTTTCACACCCTCAGAACTTGGCTCTTCCATCAAAACAACTTCGACATCTAAAAGCTCACCAAGTCTTTTGGCAACAGGCTCCATAGAATATTTTTTATCGTCTGCAGATTTTGGGCGCCCCAAGTGTGAGGCCACAATTAACTTTGCCCCTTTTTCTAGACAATATTTAATTGTTGGCAGTGCTGCGGTGATGCGCGTTTCATCTGTAATTTTTCCATTATCTAATGGCACGTTCAAATCTAATCGCAAGAACACTGTTTTACCTGTAATTTCAAAATCACGAATTGTTTTAATATTTTTTAAACCATTCGACATATTAAACCTTGCTCATATAAATCGCCATGTCCACCATGCGATTTGAAAAACCTACTTCATTATCATACCACGATAAAACTTTTGCAGTTTTTCCGCCAATCACCATTGTTGTTTTACTATCAACGATTGATGAATGCGTATTACCATTAAAATCAATACTAACGAGCTCTTTATCTTCAACAGCAAGAACACCTTTT
>JAYVKY010000138.1:0-2234 GCA_043767965.1 Pseudobdellovibrionaceae bacterium | reverse complement strand
GATCAATCTAAGTTCGATTTTGAAAGTAAAAATTGATCATTACAATTCAACAAATTTGAAGAAACCATTGCGCCCAGTACAGCCCATTGAATTTGCATCTGTCATTGATATTCAGAAAATATTTTCAACAGAAAAACAAACAGATTCTAAATCTGATTTGAAATCAGCGGCCTGATTAATTCGTTTTAAAAACAGACGTCGGAATATTTGGATAATTTCGTGATTTTTTAAATGCTAAGGCCTCATCAGCAGTGGCTTTGCGATATTCAAAAGTATTCGTCGAGCGCGCTAAACCAATATCAGTAAATGGATTGGCATCATTAACGCTGCGATTAAAACCAGTATAAAAATCAAAACGATTGGCACCCTTAATCGCACCGCCTCGGTCGCGCACAATCATAAAGCCAGAATGTTTTTCTCCGTTCAAAAGCGGCAGGCCACTTAATTTTGGAACATATATCACATCACCCGCTTTATTATATTTTAAATCCGCTGCTACAGAATAATATGGATCTAAACAAATGTTGCCCACACCTAACCCATACGGACAGCGGTCTGTATCGACATGTTCAAATAAGGGATTCCCCTTTTTGTCTTCGCGAACGTAATTTAATAACTTGATATCATCATTATTTTGCATATCTGATGCGTCGGACTTTGCAAAAGTGGTTTCAACTATTTCATTGTTGTCGTCATCAACAATGGCACAGGTGCCTTCGATGACACAGCTGTTATAGTTTTGTTTACAAACTTTAAAAATGGGCAGACCTGAGGTATCTAAAATTGTTTTTTTTACTGCGCAATCTTGGTCAAGATCGATTGCTTGAATATAATAAACTGTCGAGCTCAGCTTAGATAAACCCGAATAGCCAGATAGCGGCAAAAGCAGAACTAAAATACTTAAAAATTTATTCATTGCCTATCCTTACTTTGCTTTCGCATGACTTAAGTCTAAGTCATGATATCAGTCGATATCAGTTACAGATTTCAATATCAATGCCGTCAAAGATCAAATAAAATGTATCTGGTACGGTTTTACCGAATGCAAAATCAACACAGAGCCGTTTTTAGGCCTGTAATTTAAGGACATATGAAGATACACAGACTGAGCTCACTTGTAATTTTTGGATTTTTAATTTTTTCATGCCAAATCAGATCTGTGCGCGAAATTTCAAATACAGCTTCAGATCCCGAGGCGACTCAGGACAATCTGGTAACACAAAAATTTGAAATCAGAATGAATGCAGAATTATCCGGCGAAAAACAAAAATCCTTTATCAATTTTATTAACCGACAACGTGATTTTTTTTATATCGCTCAAGATTTAATGAACAACTTTGACTCTGCACTTGACCGTATACATAAATTAAAAAAATCTGGTCAAAATTTATCTTCGATAGATATGGAAAATTATCAAAAAATGCGTTATCAACTGCGTATCGCTTGGGAATTCTCTGAAAGAAATTTGCATGAAATTTTAGATCTGTATGGGCTGATTTTATATCACGCCAACGACCCCGCATCGAAACATCATTTGGCATCACGACTGATATTAAATCAATGGCCACAATGGATGAGCCAAGGTTGGGTCAACGGCGACCAGTTGGCCATAATTTCATTGGCACAACATTTATCAGATGTTAATTCAGAGTTTAAAATACATAACCCTTTATCGAAAGTTATCAATTTTAATTTGTATGCAAAAGCTTCAAACGCAATTCGAAAAAAAGCACATCAACAAAGTTTAAAATATGCGGCCCACAGATCACATACACTTATTGATTCTTTAATGACAAAAGAATGGAATGATTACAAAACATTTCACTTTAATGACGACCCTATAGAAGACTTAAGATCACCGCAGGCACTTGATGCCTTAGAACCTTCAGCACAGGCCATCGGCACGGTCACTGGCAACCATTTTCCCCCAGGCCTGTGGGCCTTAACTTTTGATGACGGTCCACACCCCACCCATACGCGTGAAATGTATAGCGTATTAAAAACAAATGGAGTGCACGGAACATTTTGTTGGCTGACGAAAAATATTTTGCTTTACCCTGATATCGCTAAAGAGGCCGGACAACTCGGATTTAGCCGCGCAAGCCACTCTTACAGCCATCCGCAACTGACAAAATTAGGCCCCGATGATTTGGACAGAGAAATCACCCAGGCCGGAACAGATTTTGCGAAAATTGTAAACCAACGTCCCACTTTGTTTCGCTGTCCGTACGGGG
>JAYVKY010000137.1:0-2480 GCA_043767965.1 Pseudobdellovibrionaceae bacterium | reverse complement strand
CGGTGGGGTTTATATGGGCTTGGCCGAAAAGCGCGAAGACCGATCACGCATCGACACCACCGGGGCCCTTGGGTTTTATGGAACGGGTGGTATTTTATTTAATATTACAGCCATGGACCGTGAAATGGCCTCTGATTTTGAAAGCGAATACGGCATCGGAAATATGTGGATTAATTTAGAATTTAAAACGGTGAATGTGTCATCTGAGGTTTTTGAATATAATTCAAATTACATTCAAAGCGGCCTTAGTTTTGATTTTTAAAAAACTATGAAAAGCGTTTTGCTGAAAGCCACGTCGGAACATTTCGACCAAACATCATATCAACAAGACTTTTTCCGGTATTAAACGCAAGGCCGATACCATGACCGGTATAACCACCGGCAAAAAATATTTGATTATCTTCAGGTAGTGCGCCAATCATGGGCTGACCATCTTTGGAAAATCCCATAATGCCGCCCCAACGATGACTTATTTTTTTATTTTTTAATGCAGGTAAATGCGTACGTATAAATTCATGCAAAGCATTCTGAATGACTTCGGTCACGTGGTCTGAATAGCCGACTTCGGTTTCTTTTTCTAATTGTCTAAATCCGCCAATCAATAGCGAACCATTTGGCATTTGACGAAAATAATCAAGATAGAAATTGGCATAGCAAGGGCCATTCATAAACAGCGGGGCAGGCTCCATCATTAAAATTTGAGCCCGCGTAGCATAGATTTTATCTGCAAAATAGGGATTTATATTTGGCGAATATCCATTAAGGCAATAGATAATCATCTGACATTCAAAATCACCGTTATCTGTTTTTAAAATGCGTGTTCCGTTGGGGGTGGCTTGGTGATTGTAGGCTTCGGTCATTTCAAAAAAATCAGCTTTGATTTTAGTTTTCATAAGCTCAAGTAATAAAACAGGATTTGTTTCGGCATCATCTAGATATTTAATACCTCCGACGAAATTAACGGCTCCAACATTTTTTTCTATTTCAGATGAATTATAAACTTCGACCGGAATATCAAGTTCAGCCATCGTTTTTGCGACAGATTTTAATTCATTAAACTCCGTGTCTTGTGCGGCCAGGGAATAGGCCCCTCGTTTGGTGAATTCAATTTCTTTATCTTGGTCTAAAATAATATATTCTTTAAGAAGCTTTAGGTTAGTCTCTGCAAACTTCCAAATTTCAACGGCCTCATCTTTGCCATGTTTTGAAATTAAACGATTAAAATGTTCAACTGAACCACAGGTAACAAAACCAGCATTTCTGCCGGAAGCACCAAAGCCCAGCCTTGATTTTTCAACGATAGCAATTTTTAACGTGGGGTCTTCCTTATTTAACCAATAGGCTGTCGATAAACCTGAAATACCAGCGCCGACAATAACCACATCATAATTTTTTTTGTTCAAAGGGTTTGAACGATCCAGCCAATAAGATGTACTCATGTTTGCACTCCATATTTTTAATTCTCAAGTCAAAAAAGCCGTGTTTACCGATAAGCGGGGATTCCTGTGATTTGCTGTCCAATGACCAGACGATGAATATCTTCTGTACCTTCGTAAGTATTCACAGTTTCAAGATTCATTAAATGACGTATCACGGGATAGTCATCAATAATTCCGTTCGCACCCAACATATCTCGGGCATCACGAGCAATATCTAAGGCCATTCGACAGTTATTCATTTTTGCTAATGAAACATGATGCGGTTGTAATCGGCCCGTTTCTTTAAGTTTCCCAAGTTGTATTGCTAAAAGTTGCGCTTTGGTAATTTCTTGAACCATTTTTGCTAATTTGGCTTGTGCCAACTGGTAAGCAGCCAATGGCTTGTTGTCAAAAATAGTTCGCGTTTTTGCATAATGAAGTGCTTCGTGATAACAGGCATTTGCCGCACCGATAACCCCCCAGGCAATTCCATAGCGAGCTTGTGTTAAGCAACCCAAGGGGGCTTTAAGGCCCTCACCGTTAGGTAAAATATTTTCAGCGGGAATAATACAATTTTGTAAATGTAATTCAGAAGTAACACTAATTCTTAACGAGAATTTACCTTTCATTAGCGTCGTCGAATAACCATCAGTCCCCTTTTCAACGATAAAACCGCGAACAACACCATCAAGTCGAGCCCAGACAATGGCAATATCTGCAACACTTCCATTTGTAATCCACATTTTATTGCCGTTCAGTTTATAACCACCGGCAACTTTTTCAGCGCGTGTTAACATGCCGCCCGGATTTGAACCGGCATCGGGTTCAGTTAAACCAAAACAGCCAATCAGTTCACCGCTGGCTAATTTAGGTAAATATTTATTTTTTTGAGCTTCAGATCCGTAGGCATAAATAGGGTACATGACCAAAGCGCCTTGCACTGAACAGAAAGAGCGTATGCCAGAGTCGGCGCGCTCTAATTCTTGCATTAATAATCCATAGGCGGTGTGGCCCAGTCCTGGGCAATCATAACCCTGAATGGTTGATCCTAATAAGCCCATT